>CANPWI010000073.1 GCA_947584125.1 uncultured Clostridia bacterium | reverse complement strand
TAAATGAATAAATTCAACTATACAAAAAGTAGAAATTATTAAACTAAAAATTCCTTTAAAAAACTTAAAATCACAACTTCTAAATGCCGACGGGGTAGATAGATGTGAAACTATAGTTGAAATACCATAAGCTGCGAGTACAACACCAAATGCGATTAACATAAACATAGAAGCTTCTGAAATAGAAAATACTGAAAAAATAACAATACCTATTAATAAAGCCGTGACAATAAGAACTTGTCTTTTGTATATGCTTAAAAATAATCCCATAAAAAACCCTCCCTTCATAATGTATAAGAATTATATCACAAAAAATAAAATATGTTAATAATATATAAAAAAATTTTTTATAGTATTGTAAAATAATAATAATTATTGTATAATAAACGAGAAATAAATAAGCCGATGTGGCGGAATTGGTAGACGCACACGACTCAAAATCGTGCGGGAAACCATGTGGGTTCGAGTCCCACCATCGGTACCAAAGCTTGTATTATTATATAAATATAAAAATTAATAATTACAAAGGAATGTGATTAAAAATGGAAATGGAAGAAGTAGAAGAAATTTTTAAACAAATAGGATGGCATGGAAGATTTAATTATTTTTTTTGCTGTAGAGTTGAAAAAAATCAAACAGTATATATTATGAAATCAATTATGTCTGCAAAAAAAAGACAAAAAAATATTTCAGGATATTTATTAAATCAAACAGAAAAAGGCATATGTTTAATACCAATAAATGCTGAGTTTAGAAAAAATACATTAGATATTGAAAATTATATAATAATAAATCAAAAAGATATTAAAGAGGTTAAAATAAGCAATAAAGAAATAATATATATAAAAATTCAAATTATATTAAAAGATGGAACGAAATATATAATGACTACTAATAAAAAAATAAGAACTATGCCAAAGCATGGAGAGAATGTAGAAAAATTTATAAAAATATATAAAAAATAGAAATAATGGTAAATTTATTGACATATTTTCAAAAATATTGTATAGTTATTATGTATAACAAATACTTTATGTGTGCAATATTTTGTACATGTAAATCTAGTTAACAATTCAATTATCATACTATTACAAAAAGGAGGAAAAGACATGAATAAAAAAAAGTATGATTTAATTATTGTAGGTGCTGGACCAGCTGGAGTTTTTTGTGCATTTGAGCTTTCACGGCTAACCGAAAACAAAGCAAAAATATTGCTTGTTGAGCAAGGAAAGAAAATAGAACTAAGAGATTGTCCAAGAGATAAGGTAGGTAAATGCTTAAAATGCGAATTATGCAGTATAACTGCTGGATTTGCAGGTGCAGGTGCTGGCTCTGACGGAAAGTGTTCATTGTATAATCATTATGATGATGACATTTATGTTGGTGGTGAGCTTCATAAATATATTGGAGTTGACCCGTGCAAAGATTTGATAGATTATACTGATTCAGTATATCTTGATTTCGGAGCAACAAAAGAGCTTAAAGGAATAGGTCATGAAGCTGAGATTGCTAAAATTCGTAAAAAAGCATCAAAAGCTAATTTAGAAACAGTAAGTATTCCAATTAGGCATCTTGGAACTGAAGGAGCGAGGGCAGTATATAAGAATTTACAAGATTTTCTTGAAGAAAAGGGTATAGATATACTCTTTGAAACCAAAGTTGATGATTTAATATCTGATAACAATCAGGTAAAGGGTATCAAATGCGGAGCAGAAACTTTTTATGCTGATAAGGTTGCAGTAGCAGTTGGCAGAGGAGGAGCAGGTTGGCTTCTTGATATATGCCAAAAGCATAACATTAAAACTACACCTGGTATTGTAGATATTGGTGTTAGATATGAACTTCCAAATGATATTATGGAGAATATCAACACCTATATGTACGAAGGTAAGTTTATTGGTAGATGTGAACCGTTCTCAGACAAGGTTAGAACATTTTGTCAGAATCCATCTGGCTTTGTAACAACAGAAGCTTATGATGGAGGAATAATTTGTGTTAATGGACACTCAATGTTAAAAAAGAAGAGTGAAAACACAAACTTAGCTTTACTTGTTTCCTTGGATTTAAAGAAAATGGAAGATCCAATGGAATATGCACGAAACATTGCAAGGAATATAAATAGACTTGCAGGAAACAATGTTATGGTGCAAAGATTGGGAGATGTAAGGCAAGGCAAAAGGACATGGCCTGAAGAAATTGAGAAAAATTCTGTAAGGCCAACCTTAGAAGCTGTTCCTGGAGACTTAAGTTTAGGTTTTCCATATAGAGTAATGATGGATATAATCAGCTTTATAGACTCTATGAACAAGCTAGTAGAAGGTTTTGGAAATGACGATAATCTTTTATATGGTCCGGAAATTAAGTTTTACTCTAATAAAGTAAGGCTTACAACAAAGCTTGAAACAAGTATGAATGGACTGTATGCAATAGGAGATGGATGCGGTCTTACAAGAGGCTTAATGATGGCTTCAGCATCTGGAGTACAGTTAGCTAGAAACCTGTTTGAAATACAAAACAGGTAAAATTAAAAAATGGATAGAGATTTATTATAAACTCTATCCATTTTTTCTATAGTATTACTCTTGACTTTTTAGTACTAAAATATTAAAATATAAAATAGAGTAAACCGAATGGTCGCGGAAAAGTAGAAATACTTTTATGAGGAAAGTCCGGGCTCCATAGAGCAATGGTGCTAGGTAACGCCTAGTGAGGGAAACCTTAAGGAAAGTGCAACAGAAAATAACCGCCTACATTTTGTAGGTAAGGATGAAAAGGCGAGGTAAGAGCTCACCGCCAGTATGGTGACATATTGGGTCAGTGTAAACCCCACCTGGAGCAACACCTAATAAAGAAGATTAAGACTGCTCGTCGCCTTCTTGAATTGGTGGCTTGATATGTATAGCAATATACATACTAGATAAATGACCATTTAAGACAGAACCCGGCTTACAGATTTACTTTAAAAAAGATAGGAAAACCTATCTTTTTATTAATTTATTCATATCTTCAGGAATTGGTGCGGTAAAGCTTATTAGTTGTTTAGTTATTGGATGAATAAATGTTGTTTTATAACTATGTAAAGCTTGCCTATTTATTAATAAAGATGGTTCTCCATATAAAGTATCACCTAAAATTGGATGACCTATATATTTAGAGTGAACTCTTATTTGGTGAGTTCTGCCAGTTTCTAATAAAAAGGAAACAATAGAATAATTATTTTTTTCTTCTAATACATTAAAATGAGTAATTGCAGTATCACCATTAAAAGAAACACATCTTTCTATAATGCTATTATCTTTTCTTGCAATAGGGGCATTAATAGTTCCATTTTTTATATCTAAAATACCATCTAAAATAGCTATATATTCTTTTTTTAATTTTTTTGATTTCATCTGTTTTACTAAACATTCTTGAATATATTCATTTTTAGCAAATAAAACAATACCAGAGGTATCTTTATCAAGTCTATTTACTGGTCTTATTTTTTTCTTTAAACCAATTTTATCAAAATAAAATTTAACACCATTAGATAATGAGGTATCAAAATGTCTGCAAGAAGGGTGAATAGCAATACCAGCAGGTTTATTAATAACTAATATTCCTTCATCTTCAAATAATATATCTAAATCCATTTTTGTAGCTACAATGTTAGAATTATCCTCTTCAAAATCTATAAATATTTCTAATATATCACCATATTGTAATATTGAATTTATATTTGCAGGCTTTTCATTTACAAATATTTTATTATTCTTTTTTAATTTTAATAATAGTCTATCAGAAATTTCAAATTTATTCTTTAAAATCTCTTTTACAGTATTGTTATTTTTTGTTTGTTCACTATAAAATAATTTCATTAATTTTCACCTAACAACATTATAAAACAAAATATATTATTTTGACAATTATTAACTAAAAATATTAATTTCATTTTTGCTTGAAATATAAATAAATATATAATAAAATAAAAAAGGGAGTTATAATATGAAAATAGAATTTGCAAAAGAAGCATTTAAAGATTATATAAAACAATATGATTTAGATAATTACAAAATAAAACAAAAAATTATACATACATACAATGTAGTAAAAATGAGCAAATATTTATCTGAAAAATTAAATTTAGACCAAACACAAGCAAATTTAGCAGAACTAATAGGATTATTACATGATATAGGAAGATTTGAACAACTAAAAAAATATAATAGCACTGAAGACTATAATACTATTGACCATGCTATATATGGAGCAAAAATTTTATTTGAAGATAATTTAATAAGAAAATTTATCAAAGAAAATAAATATGATGAAATTATTTATAAAGCAATTATAAACCACAATAAACTTGAGGTAGATGAAACTGGACTAGATTTAGAAACATTAATGCAAATTAAAATAATTCGTGATAGTGATAAAATAGATAATTTTAGAGTACAAGCAGAGGGAAATCCAGCAAAACTATTACTTACAGAACCTGATAAATTAGAAAAAGAAGAAATAACAGATGATGTTTATAATAGATTAATAAATAAAAAAGTGGTTATATATGATAAAAGAAAAACACATTTAGATAAATGGGTATCAGTAGTTGGGTTTATATATGATTTTTATTTTAACGAAAGTTTGAAATATATTCACAAAAACGGATATTTACATAAAGCTATATACAACATAAATTATAAAAATGAAGATACAATTAAAAAAATAAATGAAATAGAAAAAGTAGCAAATAATTACATAATAAATACATTGGAAAAGGATGAGGGATAATGAGAATTCGTAGAAAAAAATGGGTAGATAAAGAATTAGAAGAATGTAGTTTCTATTTAGACACACCAACTGATAAAAAAGGAAAATGGAATGAAATGTTTGCAAATAACGGCCCATTACATTTAGAATTAGGTTGTGGTAAGGGGAGTTTTATTTCAGAACTTGCAAGTAGTAACAAAAACATAAATTATATAGCAGTAGATATGATAGACCAAATGCTTGGATTAGCAAAAAGAAATGTAGAAGCTAAATATAAAGAAAAAAATCTCGAAGTAGATAATTTGTTTCTTGTAAGAATGGATATAGAAAGAATATTAATGATATTGGATAAAACTGATGTAGTAGAAAGAATTTATATAAATTTTTGTAATCCATGGCCAAAAGGAAAACACAGAAAAAAAAGATTAACACATACAAAACAATTAGAATTATATAAAACATTTCTTAAACCTGGTGGAGAAATATTTTTTAAAACTGATGATGATGGATTATATATTGATAGTTTAAGATATTTTGAAGAATCCGGTTTTAAAATAATAAATAAGACTGATGATTTGCACAATAATTGTATATTTGAAAATAATATTATTACAGAACATGAGCAAATGTTTTCTTCACAAGGAATCAATATAAAAGCAATAATTGCAAGAGTATAAAAATAACATAAATATAGTTAAATTTTATTTTATGTTGACTTTATTCGAATAGCGTGATATAATTATTATATTCTCTAAATGGAGAAAAAAATTTTATTGGAGGGATGTACTATGTACACAACTTATCACACTGTTCGGAATTTAGCAAAACATGCGTATGAGTTAGACGATGAACGCTTTGGTGCACCTGTTATTAAGAAAGAAGTTGATTGGCCTCTTTTAGATCCAAAAAAATATTTAAAAGACCTAAAAGAAGAAAAGAAGCTTGTAACTGAGAGGCTTGATGATTTAGTATATGTAATGAGAGAACATGGAATTTCTTGTTCGTATGAATCACCAACATATAACTATCCAGAAGCAGTTCAGCATTGCTATCACAAGTTCACCAGAAGGAGCTTTCATTATGTAGAGCTTATATCAGAGCAATTGAATTCTTATTCTCCGTCAGAAATAAAATTGAATGTATCTAAAGCTTTAAGGCAGTTCAATGTTGCTGTTGCTGCTTTGGAAGATATAGAAGCATCTATTATTAGGTATGAGGCATATTTAAAGGAGAAGGAAGAAAGTAAGTAATCCCTAAAAAAAGAAAGACGGTTGTTTTACAACTGTCTTTCGCTTTTTTAATCTAATAGGATATTAAAAATATATTTCACATAAATTATTAAAATTTCATTGTACTTTTTTTACATTTTTTGTATAATATATATGTTAAAAGAAATGGAGGAAGAATAATGAGTTTTATTGAAGAAATAAAGAAAAAGGCAAAACAGAATATAAAAACAATAGTATTACCTGAATCTGAGGATATAAGAGTATTACAAGCATCGCAAACAATATTAGAAGAAGGATTTGCAAAAATTATTTTAATAGGAGATAAAGAAAAAGTAAATAAAATAGCAACAGAAAATAATATAAATATTGATGGAGCATCAATTATAAATCCAGAAACATCCAATAGATATGATGACTATGTACAAAAATTTTACGAAATAAGAAAAGAAAAAGGAATGACTATTGAAAAAGCAAAAGAAATGATGCTTAATAATGTATATTTTGGAATGATGATGGTAAAAATGAACGAAGCTGATGGACTTGTATCAGGTGCAATACATTCAACAGCAGATACTTTAAGACCAGCATTACAAATACTAAAAACAGAAGAAGGAACCAAAATTGTTTCAGCATTCTTTTTAATGATAGTACCAGAATGTGAATATGGAGAAAATGGAATATTTATTTTTGCAGATTGTGGATTAAATGAATATCCAAATGAAAGGAATTTAGCAGAAATAGCAATATCTTCTGCAAAAAGTTATAAACAATTATTAAATAAAGAACCTAAAATAGCAATGCTTTCATACTCTACTAAAGGTAGTGCAGTATCAGATGAAATACAAAAAGTGATAGAAGCTACTAAAATTGTAAAAGAGCAATGTCCAGATTTATTAATAGATGGAGAATTACAATTAGATGCAGCAATTATACCAGAAATTGCAAAAGTAAAAGCACCAGAAAGCAAAGTAGCAGGACAAGCTAATACACTTATATTTCCAAACTTAGATGCTGGAAATATTGGATATAAACTAGTACAAAGATTAGCTAAAGCCGAAGCTTATGGACCATTATGTCAGGGAATTGCAAAACCTGTTAACGACTTATCAAGAGGATGTTCAAGTAAAGATATAGTAGGTGTTGTAGCAAT
>CANPWI010000072.1 GCA_947584125.1 uncultured Clostridia bacterium | reverse complement strand
TAATGCCATTAATGCCAAAAAGAACAAAATATAGAAAAATGCAAAAAGGTAGAAATAGAGGAAAAGCAACAAGAGGTAATTATGTTTCAGATGGAGAATACGGATTACAAAGCTTAGACGCTGGTCAAATTACATCAAATCAAATTGAAGCTGCCCGTATTGCTATGACTCGTTACATAAAAAGAGGTGGTAAAGTTTGGATAAAAATATTCCCAGACAAACCAATAACAAGAAAACCAGCTGAAACTCGTATGGGTAAAGGTAAAGGTGCTCCTGAATTTTGGGTAGCTGTTGTAAAACCAGGTAGAGTTATGTTTGAACTTGCAGGTGTACCAGAGGAAACTGCAAGAGAAGCATTAAGATTAGCTGCAAACAAACTACCTGTAAAAACAAAATTTGTTGCAAGAGAAATTGAAGTAGGTGGTGAAATAGATGAAGATAAATAAAATATTAGAAATGTCTTCACCAGAATTAGAGAATGAACTTAGCGAATTAAAAACAGAATTATTCAAATTGAGATTTAGCCTAGCAACAAATGGACTAGATAATCCAATGAGAATAAAAGAGGTTAAAAAAGACATCGCTAGAATTAAGACGGTGTTAAGACAAAGAGAAATAAAAGAAAGTGCAAATAATTAGATTTTATCTAAAATAATTTGCAAATAGAACAAAAAGTATTTTCGAGAAAGGAGAAAATCGATGGAAGAAAGAAATCTTCGTAAAGTAATGATTGGTACAGTTGTATCTGATAAAATGGATAAAACTGTAGTAGTAGCAGTAGAAACAAGTGTAAAACATAAAATGTATAGTAAAATTGTTAAAAGAACATATAAATTAAAAGCTCATGATGAAGAAAACGCTTGTGGAGTTGGAGATAAAGTAAAAGTAATGGAAACTCGTCCTTTATCTAAAGATAAAAGATGGAGAGTTGTAGAAATACTTGAAAAGGCAGTTAAAAAATAAAATAGAAAATAGGAGGTAAAACCATGGTACAACAACAAACTATATTAAAGGTTGCTGATAATACAGGTGCAAAAGAAATTATGTGTATCAGATGTTTAGGTGGATCTTATAGAAGATATGCCGGAATTGGTGATATAATAGTTGCTTCTGTTAAAAGTGCTACACCAGGTGGCGTTGTAAAGAAAGGTGAAGTTGTAAAAGCAGTTGTAGTAAGAACAAAAAAAGGTGTAAGACGCCCAGATGGTTCTTATATAAAATTTGATGAAAATGCAGCAGTAATTATACGTGATGATAAAACTCCAAGAGGAACTCGTATATTTGGCCCTGTTGCTAGAGAATTAAGAGATGGAGAATATATGAAGATATTATCTTTAGCTCCAGAAGTTCTTTAAAATAAAACGATTAAAATTACATTTTGTATCGTTTTAGAAAATTAACATATTTTCAACAAAAAATGAAAATGAGGTGAGATAGAAATATGAGAATAAAAAAAGGTGATACAGTTCAAGTTTTATCTGGAAATGATAAAGGAAAAACTGGAGAAGTTCTAGAAATAATACCAAAAACAGAAAAAGTTATTGTAAAAGGTGTTAATATTAGAAAAAAACATGTAAAACCTAGAAAACAAGGAGAAGAAGGTGGAATTATTTCAGTTGAATGTGCAATACACTCTAGTAAAGTAAATGTTGTATGTCCAAAATGTAATAAAGCTACTAGAATAGGTTATGAAATGGATAAAGACCAAAAAATCCGTGTTTGCAAAAAATGTGGAGCAAAAATAAAATAAATTGAATGAAAGGAGGAAGAAATAATCAATGGAAAAACTAAGAGAACAATATGAAAAAGAAGTAGTTCCAGCATTAATGAAAAAATTTAATTATAAATCTGTTATGCAAGTTCCAAAACTTGAAAAAATAGTTATTAATATAGGATTAGGAGATATAAAAGATAATCCAAAATCTTTAGAAAATGCAGTTTCTGATTTAGCTTTAATTACAGGTCAAAAACCAGTAATTACAAAGGCAAAAAAATCTATTGCAGCATTTAAATTAAGAGAAGGTGCTAATGTAGGCTGTAAAGTTACATTAAGAAAAGAAAGAATGTATGAATTTGCATACAAATTATTTAATGTTGCATTACCAAGAGTTAGAGATTTTAGAGGTGTATCAGCAAATTCTTT
The DNA here is from genome assembly GCA_947584125.1 of uncultured Clostridia bacterium. Classification (GTDB taxonomy): domain Bacteria; phylum Bacillota; class Clostridia; order TANB77; family CAG-508; genus CANRMR01. The sequence continues at coordinate 5,056 of CANPWI010000072.1, read as the reverse complement.
TGATGGTAGAGGAAATTATTCAATGGGTGTTAAGGAACAATTAATATTCCCTGAAATTGAATATGATAAAGTTGATAAATTAAGAGGTATGGATATTATATTTGTAACAACAGCAGAAACTGATGAAGAAGCTAAAGAGTTATTAACTCTATTAGGTATGCCTTTTAAAAAATAGATAACAATTAAAAATGAGTTTTAAATTTATTTATAAGATAAATAAAATGGAAGGAGAAAATTATGGCTAAAAAGTCAATGATTGTAAAACAACAAAAAGAACAAAAATATAAGACAAGAGAATATAACAGATGTAAAATATGTGGAAGACCACATGCTTATATAAGAAAATATGGAATTTGTCGTGTTTGTTTTAGAGAATTAGCTCATAAGGGAGAAATTCCAGGGGTGAAAAAAGCTAGCTGGTAAAAAAAAATTAATTAGAAGCAGCAATCTACACATTTTTATTTCATTAATCAAAATTCAACATACAAAAAGTATGCTTTCATCTTGATTAATTTATAAAAATGCATATCTTACTACTTTTAATTAATTTTAATAAGAATAATAGAATAAGGAGGTAAAAAAAGTTGAATATTACAGATCCAATTGCAGATATGTTAACAAGAATTAGAAATGCAAATAGTTCAAAACATAAAACAGTTGATATTCCAGCATCAAAAATGAAAAAATCAATAGCAGATATTTTGTTTAAAGAAGGATATATCAAATCTTTTGAAGAAATAGATACAGATAATCAAGGTATTATAAGAATAACTCTTAAATATGATGAAAAAGGAAATAGAGTTATTGCTGGATTAAAAAGAATTAGTAAACCAGGATTAAGAGTATATGCTAATTGCGAAGAATTACCTAAAGTATTAAATGGTTTAGGAATTGCTTTAATTTCAACATCAAAAGGAATAATGACAGATAAGCAAGCAAGACAAAACAATGTTGGTGGAGAAGTATTAGCTTATATTTGGTAATATAAATTTATTAATACATAAAAATAATAAGGAGGGAAACTTTAATGTCAAGAATAGGAAATAGCCCTATAAATGTACCAGAAGGTGTAACAGTTAAGGTTGATGGACAAAAAGTTACTGTAACAGGACCTAAGGGAACATTAGAAAAAGAATTTCATAAAAATATGACAATTTCTTTAGATAATAATGTTGTTACAGTTACAAGACCTGATAATGAACCAGAAAATAGAGCATTACACGGATTAACAAGAACTTTAATTAATAACATGATTATAGGTGTTAAAGACGAATTTAAAAAAGAATTAGAGATAAATGGTGTTGGATATAGAGTACAAAAACAAGGAAATAATTTAGTACTTACACTTGGATATTCACATACAGTAGAAATGGAAGCTCCAAATGGAATTACTTTTGATGTACCAAATCCAAATCAAATTATCGTAAGAGGAATTGATAAAGAATTAGTTGGTCAAACAGCAGCAGTTATAAGAACAAAGAGACCACCTGAGGTATATAGAGGTAAAGGTATTAAATATGCTGATGAAGTTATTAGACGTAAAGAAGGTAAAGCAGGTAAAAAATAATATTTAATCATTAGAAAGGAGAGAAAAATGATTACAAAAACAGATAGAAAGTTCGAAAGAACAAGAAGACATATTCGTGTTCGTAGAAAAATAAGTGGAACAGCTGAATGTCCAAGATTATGTGTTTATAGAAGTAATAAGAATATTTATGCACAAGTAATAGATGATGTTTCAGGTAAGACTTTAGTTCAAGCATCTACTTTAGACGAAGAAGTTAAAACAAAACATTCTAATAAAGCAGCTGCTAAAGAAGTTGGTACTTTAATTGCTAAAAGAGCAACTGAAAAAAATATAAGTACTGTAGTTTATGATAGAGGTGGATATATTTATCATGGTATAGTTAAAGAATTAGCAGAAGCAGCTCGTGAAGCTGGATTAAAGTTTTAGTAGAAAGGAGGATATTAAGTTTAAATGGAAGAAAATACAATGGAATTAAAAGAGAAAGTTGTAGCAATTAATAGAGTTGCAAAAGTTGTTAAAGGTGGTAGAACTTTTAGATTTAGTGCTGTTGTTGTTGTTGGAGATGAACAAGGACATATTGGTGTTGGAAATGGTAAAGCTGCTGAAGTTCCAGATGCTATTAAAAAAGCTATTGAAGATGCTAAGAAAAACTTAGTTACAGTTCCAGTTGTAGGAACAACAATACCACATGAATTTGTTGGAAAATTTGGTAGTGCAAGTGTTATGCTAAAGCCAGCTGCTGAAGGTACAGGAGTTATAGCTGGAGGTAGCGTAAGACCTGTTCTAGAACTTGCAGGATATAAAGATATTAGAACAAAGGTTATAGGAACAAATAATCCAAGAAATGTAGTTTATGCAACAATAGAAGGACTTAAAAACATGAAAACAGTTGAAGAAATTGCTAGAAAAAGAGGTAAAAAGGTAGAAGATATCTTATAATATAAACGATAAAAGATAAAAAATAAGGAGGTGCAAGCATAATGCAATTAGGTGAATTGAAACCAGCAGTTAAAAAAGAAACAAGAAGAAGAGTTGGTCGTGGAATTGGTTCTGGATTAGGTAAAACATCTGGTAGAGGACATAAAGGACAAAAAGCAAGATCAGGTGGTGGAGTTAGACGTGGTTTTGAAGGAGGTCAAACACCTTTATATAGAAGATTACCTAAAAGAGGATTTACAAATATTCATGCAAAAAACTATGTAGAAGTAACTTTAACAATGCTAAATAAATCAACTGTAAATGAGGTAACAGCAGAAACATTATTAGCTGATGGAATTATTAGTAAAGTAAATGATGGAATTGTTGTTATTGGTACAGGAAAATTAGATAAAAAGCTTACAGTTAAAGCTAAAAGATTTACTAAAACAGCTGCAGAAAAAATAGAATCTGTAGGTGGAAAGATAGAGGTGATTTAGTTGTTCAAAACAATAAAAAATGCTATTTCAACACCAGAGGTAAGAAAAAAATTATTATATACACTAGTATTAATTATAATATTTAGATTAGGTTGTTTTATAACAATACCAGGAGTAGATGCAATAGCACTTAGTGATGCTATGAATTCATCTGCAAATGGTTTAAGCGGATTAATAGATATAATATCAGGTGGAGCATTTTCAAGATTTTCAATATTCGCAATGTCTATTAGTCCATACATAACAGCATCAATTGTTATTCAGTTATTAGCAATGGTTATTCCTTCTTTGGAAAAATTAGCTAAAGAAGGCGGAGAAGAAGGAAGAACTAAAATGAATAGATACACAAAAATATTAACAATTATACTTGCATTAATAGAAAGTTTAGGAATATTTTTATCATACAAATCATCAGGAATATTTGTAGATACAAGCTTTTTAACAGGATTTATAGTAGTACTTTCATTAATGACAGGTACAGCACTACTTATGTGGCTAGGAGAACAAATTACATCAAAGGGAATTGGTAATGGTATATCAATGATTATATTCATAGGTATTATATCAGGATTACCAGGTGGTGTAGTTACAATTTGGAATCTTATGATGACAAGTGAAGGATTTTCAACAACAGGATTACTTACTGCATTAGGAATTATTATTGGAGCAATTATATTAGTAGCAGGAGTTGTATTTGTACAACAAGCAGAAAGAAGAGTTCCTGTTCAATATGCTAAAAAAGTTGTAGGAAGAAAAATGTATGGAGGACAAAGTACACATATTCCATTAAAACTTGCTATGGCAGGTGTAATGCCAGTTATCTTTGCTTCATCATTTATGACATTCCCAGCAATGATAATTCAAATATTTAATAAAGATATTGCAGGTCAAACAGGATTTTTAGCAGGATTATATAAATTTTCAATTGCAACATCTACATCAAATGTTCCAATTGGATATTCAATAGCAAATGCAATAGTTTATTTATTACTAATAGTTGGATTTACATTCTTCTATACTTATGCAACATTTAATCCAGCTGAAGTTTCTAATAACATAAAGAAAAATGGAGGATTCATACCTGGAATTAGAGCTGGAAAGCCAACAACAGAGTATTTATCATCTATTATATCTAAACTAACATGGTTCGGAGGATTTTTCTTAGCAATTATAGCTATAGTACCAATGCTTTTAAGATTTACAAATTTAAATCTTGCATTTGGAGGAACATCAATACTTATCGTAGTTGGAGTTGCATTAGAAACAGTTCAACAATTAGAATCTCAATTAGTAATGAGACATTATAAAGGATTCTTAGAGTAAAAGAAAAGAGGGCGGGTTTTATGCCCGCTCAAATATATTTTCTTAAATAATTATTTTATATTTTTTAATAATTATTTAATAAAGTATATTATAAAATAAAATGGGTTTTTACCTAATAATCAAAGGAGAGATGAAATATGGTAATTATTATGCTTGGAGCACCAGGAACAGGAAAAGGAACAGTAGCAGGAATACTACAAGAGAAAGTAGGAATTAAACAAGTTTCTACAGGTGATATTTTTAGAAAAGCTATCAAAGAAAAAACAGAGTTAGGTATGAAAGTTGCAGAATATATGGAAAAAGGATTACTTGTACCAGATGATATTGTTATTGAGGTTGTTTCAGAAAGATTAAACGAACCAGATTTAGAAAAAGGAGTTATTCTAGATGGATTCCCAAGAACAAAAGAACAAGCAATAAAACTAGAAGAAATGCTTCAAAAACAAGGTAAAAAAGTAGATATGGCAATAAACTTAACAACACCAGAAGAAGAAATTATAGAAAGAATTTCAAACAGGAGAGTTTGTACAAATCAAGAATGTAAAGCAGTATTTAACACAACAATGAATCCACCAAAACAAGAAGGTATTTGTGATAAATGTGGAAGTGAATTAATACAAAGAAAAGACGATACAGAAGAAACAATAAGAAATAGATTAAAAACATATTATGAAACATCAGAACCAATAGTAGAATTTTACAAAGAAAAAGGAGTATTATATTCATCAGAGGTTAGTGTTAAAATAAATAAGCTTGCAGAAGACGTTGCAAAAGAAGTTGCAGAAAAAAT
>CANPWI010000071.1 GCA_947584125.1 uncultured Clostridia bacterium | reverse complement strand
TATTTAGTTGGGAATATGAATTATCACAAGCAATGATGCAAATAGTTCAGGCAAATATTTTTAAAGATTTTCCTAATGTAAAAATTATAATACATCATGCAGGAGCAATGATACCATTTTTTGCAGGTAGAGTAGATAATATACTACCAAAAGAACAAGCAGAAGATTTTAAAAAATTCTATGTAGATACAGCTATACTTGGAAATACGTTAGGCTTAGAACTTGCATTGTCTTATTTCGGAGAGGATAAGGTTTTATATGGTACAGATGCACCACTTGGAATTATGCCTGCAGGAGCAACAAAAGAAATAGAAGATGCAATAAATGAACTTCCAGTAGATGAAGATGTAAAGGAAAAAATTTATAATAAAAATATTATGAGTTTATTAAAATAAAATTGTTAAGAAAGGTTGATATTATGGAAAAAGCAAAAGTTTATTATGCAAAGGAGATAACTCCTGAAAATTTAATTAAAATATATGAAGCTCTTGGAGTAGAGTTAAAAGGAAAAATTGGAGTAAAAGTTTCAACTGGAGAAGATGGGGCAAAAGGATACTTAAAGGCAGATTTGATTGGACCATTAGTTAAAAAATTAAATGGAACAATTATTGAGTGTAATACAGCTTATGATGGTGCGAGAAATACTGCAGAAGACCATATAAAAGTAGCTGAAAAACATGGATTTACATCTTATGCTGATGTAGATATTATGGATGCAGATGGAGAAATGAAAATACCAGTAAATATTGGTAAACATTTAAAATATAATATTGTTGGAACACATTTAGATAGATATGATGCTATGGTAAATTTGGCACATGGTAAAGGTCATGCTATGGGTGGATTTGGAGCAAACTTAAAAAATCAATCAATAGGTGTTGCATCAAGAAATGGAAAAGCATATATTCACACAGCAGGAGCAACAGAAAATCCAGATGAATTATGGAAAAAACTACCAAAACAAGAAGATTTTATTGAAGCAATGGCAGAATCAGCAAAATCAGTTGCAGATTATTTTGAAGCAAATAATAAAAAAATAGTTTATATAACAGTAATGAATTTTCTATCAGTTGATTGTGATTGTGATGCACATCAAACAGACCCTGTTATGGAAGATTTAGGAATAGTAGCATCTTTAGATCCAGTAGCAAATGATCAAGCATTTATTGATATGATATGGGCTTCAAAAGATAAAGGGGCACATTTATTACAAGAAAGAATAGATGGTAGACTTGGAAGGCATATATTACCTTATGCAGAAGAAATTGGACTTGGAACAACAAAATATGAATTAATAAACATTTAATTGTTAAAAAAATTATAATAAATATGGCAGATAATTAGTTGAAATTATCTGTCTATTATTATATAATCATAACAATATTTAATAATTTGAAGAATGAATGAAAATAATTCTAATTATTGAAAATGATAAAAATATAAATGAATAAAAAAAGAAAATTTTAGATTAAATCGAAAAAGAAAATGAAGAGAATTTTTGTGAAGAAATTCAGTTAGTTTAGTTTACAAAAAATAGAAAAAATGCTATAATGTAATCATTAATTTATATATCGTAACAAATAAGTAAAAAAGAAATATAAAAGTTAATTATCAAAAAGATTTTCCCAAGAAATAGAGATTAAAAATACAAGGAGGTTATTTATGAGTTTAGAAGAAAAAACTCTTGTAGAATTAAAGGAAATTGCAAAAGAAAAAGGTATAAAAAATATTAGTAAATTAAAAAAAGAAGAATTAATAATAGAACTAAATAAATTAGAAAATGAAACAAAAACACAAGAAATAAATGTAGAAGAAAATGGTTACAAGCTTACAAATGAAAATGATGAAATAGTAGAAGGAATTTTAGAGGTATTACCAGATGGATATGGATTTTTAAGAGGAGATAACTATTTACCAAGTCCAAAAGATGTATATATGTCACCAGTACAAATAAAAAGATTTAGATTAAATACAGGTGATAAAATAAAAGGTATATCAAGAATGCCTAGTGAAGGTGAAAAATTTCCTGCATTAATATTTGTAGGTGAAGTTAATGGTGAATCACCAGAAAAAGCTATTAAAAGAAAAAACTTTGATGATTTAATTCCTATTTATCCAGAAGAAAGATTAAGACTAGAAACAAAATCTCAAGAATATGCAATGAGAATAATAGATTTAATGTCACCAATAGGAAAAGGTCAAAGAGGTATGATTGTTGCTCCACCAAAAGTAGGAAAAACAACATTATTAAAGAAAATAGCAAACAGTATTACTACAAATAATCCAGAGGTAGACTTAATAGTTTTGCTTATAGATGAAAGACCAGAAGAAGTTACAGATATGAAACGCTCTATTAAAGGTGATGTTATATATTCTACATTTGATGAATTACCAGAACATCATGTTAAAGTTGCAGAAATGGTACTTGAAAGAGCTAAAAGATTAACAGAACAAAAAAGAGATGTTGTAATTTTATTAGATAGTATAACAAGACTTGCAAGAGCATACAACTTAGTTATACCATCTTCAGGAAGAACTTTATCAGGAGGTTTTGACCCAAGTGCATTACATAAACCAAAAAGATTTTTTGGTGCTGCAAGAAATATAGAAAATGGCGGAAGCTTAACAATACTTGCTACATCACTTGTAGAAACAGGAAGCAAAATGGATGAGGTTATATTTGAAGAATTTAAAGGTACTGGTAATATGGAGGTTCACTTAGATAGGAAATTATCAGAAAAGCGTATATTCCCAGCTATAGATATATATAAATCAGGTACAAGAAGAGAAGAACAGTTATTAACTCAAAAAGAGCAAGATGTAGTATATGCTTTAAGAAAAGCAATGTCAACAATGCCAGCTGCTGAAATTACAGAACAATTAATAAAACTAATGGTTACAACACAAAACAATGAAGAATTTTTAAAGAGAATGGAAAGCTTTTTAAAATTAAACAAATAATACAAATATAATATGGACTACGATAAAGGAGAAAATATGGTAGTAGAGGTAATAATCAATAGTAATGTTAAGAATTTAAATAAAACTTTTGATTATAATGTACCAGCAGAGTTTGCTGGTACTATTTGTGTTGGTAAAAGAGTAATGGTTCCTTTTGGAAGAAATAAAAGCTTAGAAGAAGGATTTGTTGTAGGAATAAAAGAAAGTTCAGAATTTGCAACAAAAAATATAGAAAGAATTGAAGAAGGTTTTGAACTAACACAAGATAACATTAACCTTGCGAAACTTATGGCAAGAAGATATTTTTGCAATATTTCAGATTGTATTAAACTAATGTTACCACCTGGAACTACTACTAAAAAAATTGAAAATAGAGTCAAAGAAAAAAATATGAATTTTGTATTTTTAAAAAAGGATTTTGAAGACATAGAAAATGATATAGAAAATAAAAAAATAAAATCTGAAAAACAAATAAGAGTTTTAAAATTTTTAAAAGATAATGATGGAATATTAAAAACAGATTTAGAAATATTTTCCGATACATCATCTAATATAATAAAAACATTAGAAAAAAATGGTTATATTGAAATAATTGAAAAAGCAGTAGAGAGAAATCCATTCATAAATAAAAATGTGTTAAAAACTGAAAAATTAAAATTAAACCAAGAGCAAGAAATCGCATTTAATATGATTAATGAAAAAATTGAAAATAATCAATTTGAGGAGTTTTTACTTTATGGAGTTACAGGTTCAGGAAAAACAGAGGTATATTTACAACTTATAGAAAAGGTTTTAATTAAAGGAAAAAGAGCTATAGTACTTGTACCTGAAATATCTTTAACACCACAAATGGTAGATAGATTTATAGCAAGATTTGGACAAGAAAAAATAGCAGTATTACATAGTAAATTATCTGTTGGAGAAAGATATGACCAATGGCAAAATATCAAACAGAAAAAAGCAAGTATTATAATAGGTGCTCGCTCTGCTATTTTTGCACCAATAGAAGATTTAGGAATAATTATTATTGATGAGGAACATGATAGCTCTTATAAATCAGATATGACACCAAGATATAATGCTAAGGATTTATCAAGATATATTGCAAAACAAAATAATATTCCACTTGTACTTGGTAGTGCAACACCTGATATTACAACATATTATAAAGCTCAAAATTGTGATATAACTCTTTTAGAATTAAATAAAAGAGCAAATAATGCTAATTTACCTGAGGTAGAAATTGTAGATTTAAGAGATGAATTAGCAAGTGGAAATAAATCAATGCTTAGTAAAAAATTATATACTGAAATAGAAAAGAATTTAGAGGCAAAAAAACAGACAATTTTATTTTTAAACAGAAGAGGTTATTCAACTTTTGTAATATGTAGAGATTGTGGTTATACTGCAAAATGTAAAAATTGTGATATAACACTTACTTATCATATTAGAGAAAATAAGCTTAAATGCCATTATTGTGGTTTTGAGCAAAATAATTTATCTGTTTGTCCAGAATGTAATAGTAGTAATATTAGATATTTTGGTACAGGTACTCAAAAGTTAGAAGCGGAAATTAATAAACTATTTCCACAAGCAACAACAATTAGAATGGATATTGACACAGTTACTAAAAAAAATTCTCATGAAGAAATTTTAAATCATTTTAAAAATGAAAATTTAGATATTTTAATAGGTACACAAATGGTAGTAAAGGGACATCATTTTCCTAATGTTACACTAGTAGGAGTTATTGCAGCAGATAGTAGTTTATATATGGAAGATTATAGAGCAACAGAAAGAACCTTTCAAATATTAACACAAGTTGCAGGTAGAGCAGGAAGAGAAAATTTACCAGGTAAAGTAATAATTCAAACATATAATCCAGATAATTTTAGTATAGAATGTGCTAAAGCTCAAGATTATGATACATTTTATAATGGAGAAATAAACTTAAGAAAGGAATTGAAATATCCACCATTTTGCGATATAATAGTAATTGGTATAAACGGAGAAAATAAACAAGAGGTTATAGAAATATCTAATAAGGTTTATAATAATATAAAAAAAATAAATAACAGTTTACCAATAATAAAACCTATGCCTTCTCCAATAGAAAAAGTTAAAAATAGATATAGATGGAGAATGGTTATTAAAACAAAGTTAAATCAAAATATTATAGATATTATAAATATAGCAATAGAAAAAATTAAACTAAAAAATACAAGAATTGTAGTAGATGTTAATCCAACAAGTATGATGTAAAGGAGTGAATAATTAAAATGGCAATTAGAAATATTAGAGAAGAGGGAGACGAAATATTAAAAAAGAAATCTAAAGAGGTAGATGTTGTTGATGACAAAATAAGAGAATTAATTAATGATATGGTTGAAACTATGCATAAATATGACGGAGTAGGACTTGCAGCAGTACAAGTAGGAATTTTAAAAAGAATATTAGTAATAGATTTATATGATGAAAAGCCAATAATAAAATTAATTAATCCAGTTATAGTAAAAACAAAGGGAGAACAAGAAGTTGATGAAGGATGCTTAAGCTTTCCTAACAAATATGCTAAAGTAAAAAGACCAAAAGAAATAGTTGTAGAAGGGTTAAATGAACATGGTCAAAAAATTAAAATAGTAGGAACAGACCTTCTAGCACAAGCTCTAGCACATGAAATAGACCACTTAGACGGAAAATTATTTGTAGATAAAATGATACCAGGAACATTAGAAGTTGTAAAAAATAATGGTTAAAAGAAAGGAGAAACAATGTTAAAAATTGTTTTTATGGGAACACCTGATTTTGCAAAAGAATCATTAGAAAATATTTATAATGAAAAACATGAAATATTAGCAGTAGTAACAAACACAGACAAGCCAAAAGGGAGAGGTATGAAAATGGCATATTCTCCTGTAAAAGAATTTGCCTTAGAAAAAGGATTAAAAATATATCAACCCGAAAAAATTAGAAATAATGAAAAGTTCATTAATGAAATAAAAGAAATGAAACCAGATGTTATTTGTGTTGTTGCTTATGGTAAAATACTTCCTAAAGAAATATTAGATATACCAAAACTTGGGTGCATTAATGTACACGCATCATTACTTCCAAAATATAGAGGTGCTGCACCTATACAATGGTCGATTATAAATGGTGATAAAGAAACTGGTGTAACAACAATGTATATGGACGAAGGTATGGATACAGGAGATATGATTTTAAAAGAAAAAGTTTCTATAAACGAAGATGAAACAACAGGAGAACTATGGGATAGACTATCAAAAATAGGAGGCAAATTACTTGTAAAAACTCTTGAAAAAATTGAAAATGGAAAAATTATAAGAGAAAAACAAGGAGACAATTTTTCAAAAGCTCCATTACTAAATAAGCAAATGGCACAAATTAAATGGAACGAAAAAACAGCTTTAGAAATTAAAAATCTTATTAGAGGACTAAATCCTATTATGGGAGCATATACTTTTTATAAAGAGAAAAAAATAAAACTTTGGAAAGTGAATGTATTAGAAAACAAGGCAGAATATAACAACATAGAAAATGGGACTATAATAAAGGCAAATAGCAAAGAAGGTTTATTAATTAAGGCAATAGATGGCATAATAGAGGTATTAGAAATACAAGCGGAAAACTCTAAAAAAATGAATATTTATGATTTTCTAAGAGGAAATAAACTAGATGAAGGAGTAATTTTAAATTAATATTATACAAAATAGGGCGATATTTATCGCCCTTACATTTTATATAAATTAGTTAATTTAAAAATTTATGGAAAATTACTAAATTAATTGACTTTTCTAGACATTAAATGATAAAATATACATATAATAATTTTATAAATTCGACAAATTTTATTTTAGGAGGTGATTTGATTTTAAACAGTTCTAAAAAATACTCATATTATAGTAAAAGGGGGAGGTAAAATCTATGGAAAAAAAGCTTTCTGAAAAAAGCAAAAGAAATTTAGTAATCTGTGTAATCATATTACTTCTTATTATTTTATCATTATTCCTTATTTTTTCAAAAAAAGAATATGTAGTTACTTTTGATACAGATGGAGGAAACGAAATTGCATCTGTAAAAGTAAAAGAAAATGATAAAGTAAAAGAACCAGAAAATCCTATAAAAGAAGGATTTACATTTACAGGTTGGTATTATAATGAAGAATTATACAATTTTGATACACCTGTAAAACAAGACATAACATTAAAAGCTAACTGGGAAGAAAATGTAGAAATTGAAGGTATAGAATTAAATCTTACAACTTTAAGTTTATCACCAGATGGAACAGCAACTC
>CANPWI010000070.1 GCA_947584125.1 uncultured Clostridia bacterium | reverse complement strand
TGAATTTCATCACTAAGGTTATTTAATATAATAGAAGGAGAATTTGAAGAGCCTTTTATATTATATTGTTTAAAATCTCCAAAATCTATACTTACATTTATAACTGCATCTGTTAAAGAATATATTGCAGTTTCAGTTCCAGAAAATCCATAACATACACTACCATTAGTTGAATTATAAGTAGCACCATTTATGTAATTTCCGTTTACATTTTTTGTCCAATTTCCGTTATATAAAATTAAACTAGAATTTTGAGCAATAACTTTATTTATAGGAGTTTTATTAGAAACCTCTATTTCAGAAATTATAGTAAAATTATTATTTTCATCTTTATTATTTAAAGCATTTATTTTTAAGTATCTTGCTGTAACATAATCTACATCAGCAGATATTGTTGTAGAAACATTGTTATTTTGTCTAGTTTTATCTTCAGCAATAAGATTCCATTTTGTATTTTCTTCATCATATTCATTTGCTACATATATTTCGTAATCTCCTATAGTACCATTTGTATTGCTTGCACGAGTGTAAATGCTTATTTCATTAAATGTTTTTTCTTCTCCTAAATCAATTATATATTCATGTGGGAAAGGTGTAATTCCGTTACCCCACCATCTTGAATGGAAAAATGTTGAATAATCTCCATCAAGCATACTTTGAACATTTCCATCACTACCTTGAGCAGCAGGAGTTTTTAGAACTTGTGCATTATCTAAGTCAAGTACTATTTTATCTTTTTGCTTATATAGTGGTCTTTCATAATAAGGATTTTCAGGTAATTTAAAAGTTTTATCTGTTACCTTATTCATATCTTGTGCATTTTGGTATGGTGAAGGTAAATTTTGAAAAGTACTAACATCAGAGTTTGTATCTGAAGCATTTTGTAATTTTCTATAAGCTACTTTTCCAGCACCAGCTCCACCAGTATTATTAGCATATAAAACATATTGATAAGGTGTGTCTTTCTTTAATGTAACTGTAAAGTGTGTGCATCCTCCACTAGAATAAGCATTTCCAACTCCAGCAGTATATGTATTTGTAGTAGAAGTATAATCTTTTCCGTCTACATTCAAGATAAATTTAATTTTGTCATCCCCATAAGCTTGGAATTCATAAATTCCATCTTCTGATACATTAAAGTAACCAGTTCCTTTTGTTAAATTATTTCCTTGAACAGTTGTATAATTTACTGTTTGAGAGTAGCTTACAGTTGCTGGCGAAATATTTTTAGCTTGTTCAATTAATGTATCTGTATTAGAATTAGATATATCATAAGTCTCAATTTTACTTGTATTATATTCAATAGCAGGCTTACATATTAAAGTTCTTTCTTGTGTAACTCCGTTTGCAGAAACTTTTACTTTTAATGTAAATGCATCAACAGTATTTTCTGGTAAATTTGTGTCTGGAGTATATAAATAAGTTCCATCACTGTTAGGTGTTAATGTACCAAAATTTGGTGTACCAACTTCAACAATTTCTACATCACCTGGAGAAACCATATATTTATTAAAATCAAAAGTATATTCACTATTTGGTATGTAATAAGGTCTTCCAGTTTCTATTCCGTAGATACCAGCTGCATATAAGTTTTGAACAGGAATATATTGTTCAAAATTTAAGTTCTTAATTTTTTGAATAGTTTCATCTGATAAATCAAAATGTAATATATCTTTAAAATAATATGATAAATCTTTTCCAACTACAACACATGTACGATATGCTAAATCATCATAACGAGAATCGCCAGAATTATAAGCTGGTAAAGTTACACCATTATATGTTCCTCCATAATAGTTAGATCTTATTACTTCTAAGTATGTTTGAACACCAAACTCATGCATAAATGATGCATACATAAAAGGACTATTTATAGGTGCATCAGGTGTTGTTTTAGAAACATCTAATACATTTTTTAAGTTACAATATGGGTCTGCAATTTTATTCCATGTATCACTTATACCATTTTCATTTCTTCCACAAGCTATATTTGTATATAGAATGTAACTTGCAGCATTCATTACATTATTTGTGACCTCAGTAGGATCACCAATTCCCCATCTACCAGTAGAGTTATATGTACCTTGCCAATGATGGTTAAATTCATGTATTGTTCCCCAACAACCGCTTTTCATAATAGAATCATAACTTAGTGAACCAGCAGCCCAACTAGTTGGCATATTACAAATCCAAGCACCAACAGTTGCATAAGCAGCACCAACAGCTACATAAGGGTCAAATATCATAGATATTGGTAAAGTTCTTGATTGTGCTCCAAAAGGATATGTACTTAATGATGCAACATTATGCCAAAAGCTTAAAATATCATAAGGGTCTTCAATATTTCTTATTGTTGAACTTGGAACCATAAATCTTATATAAGGTGTTCTAAATTCTGCATATAAACCAGGAGCATTTTTTGCAATATCCCATTGTTCTTTTGTAGTAGAACCTAAGTCATAATATGGTGTATCAACAGCACCACTAACTGTAACTGGAATTGTAAGTTCATCAGGTGTATCTGTTGTACAGAATAAATATACCATTCCACCAAATGGAGTTCCAACTTTTGTTGTAGTATCAGTTATAGTAAACTCTTTTCCAAGTCTTGGCATTCTATTTTCTACTCCATTATTTCTTCCATAATTATCAGCATTAGTTTCTACAAGACCAACACGAATTTTAAGTTTTCCTTGCTCAGCTAAATATAAATATTCTTCAGGTATTGTAACAGTTGCAATTTCACCAGCAGGAATGTAAACAGCTAATGAATGTGAACCTTTTAAATTTGTATTAAAATATACTATTTTTTCTACAGCTTTTACATCATTTGGTATAGAACCATAAAATTGACCATCTGCTGAAATATGTTTTTTTAATGTTCCATTTTGAATGTCAGTTTCAACTTTATCCATAATTTCAATATTTTCTTCTTTTATTAAGTTGAATTTTTCTTCACTACCAGGTTGGCTTACATTAGGTATAGGATATTCTTCTCTTGAATATCTACCAAATGTTTCTGGTATTGTACGAGATAGACCAGTTTTTGTAGTAACAACAGAATCTGTTGTTTCAAATAAATAAGTATCTTCAAATCCGTTTTTGTAAATATCATTTTCATAAGTATATTCAACATTTTGAACAATAAAAGTACTTGCATTTACATACGTTGAAAATACAGGTACACAAATTACAGATAAACATGTAATAGTAACAAGTTTATTTAAAAATTTTCTCATAAATAATCTCCTTTTAAAATATTTATGTAAATATTATACCATTATTTTACATAAAATACAAGAGGTAGACAACATAATTTTACTAAAATAGAAAAAAATTCTTAGTTATTAAAATATATCCTATTGTTCTTATATTAATAATGTGATAAAATTAAAAAAAACGGAGGAAAAGTGTATGGAAGAAGAAAATATAAAACAGTTATATGCTTTATTGGATAGCATACCATCTACAAAAGGTAATAAAAAGAAAATTGATGAAATAAAAGATTTAATAAAAAAAGGAAATTTTTCTTCAGCATTAGATAAAATAGAAAAATTAAATGATATAGATCTAGAGGAGCCAGAAGAAAAAGTTGAAAAGAAAAAAACAAAAAAACAAAATGTTGTGGTTCAAGAAAATGAAGATGAAACCAATAAATATCCTAAAGAACTTAGTAATATTGATTTAGAAAAAATATATATAGGAATGCTTTTATGTGATCCTAAATTAATAGTAAGATATTATTTCACTTATGATGAAGCACGTTTTGAAGATCAAGATATGCTTAATTTATATAAGGTAGTATTATTTACAGATGGTGCAGCATATAGCTCTGAAAAAGCAAAGGATAAATTTAATTTTGCAAATGATACAGAAGAATCATATAAATTAAAAATAAAGTTAAAAAATGAAATAGCAGAAAAAAATAATGAACAAGAAATTGATATGGAAAAGGTATATATTGAGTTAAAAAAATTATTTATATTAAGAAAAAATTATCTAGAAATTCCAATATATACTATACAACAAAAAATACTTGAAATAGTAAACTATGAATTATACGATAAAATGTCAGAAGAGGAAGTTCAAAATGCTATTAGTCAAATCACTATAACAGATAGATTTAAACAAAGTGTTTTAAATAAAAATCTTAGTAAATTCTTAGAAGAAGGAGATAATAACCTAACAAATGGATTAGACTTACCATTTCCTATATTATCTAGTGTATTTAAAGGAATTAGAAAAGGTGAAACCATGGCAATATCAATGCCATCAAACTCAGGTAAAAGTAGATTTACAGTAAATGTTGCAGCATATACAGCACTTGTACATAGAAAAAAAGTATTAATTATTTCAAATGAAATGTCTGAAGAAAAAACAAGACTTTGTCTTATAACAACAATAATTAATCATCCAGAAATTCAAAAAATACATGGACATAAAATAACTAAATCAGAGGGAGAATTATTAGAGTTTAAATTTAGACCAGATACAACTAAAGATGTAGAAGTAGATGAAGATGGATTTGTACTAAAAAGAAAAGGAGAAACACAAAAAGAATTTGTAAAAAGATTATTAAAAATTTCAACAGAATTTAATGAAATAATTAAAATTACTGATTGGGCAAATAAGGAAATAAATAATTCTATCTATTTTATTAATATTACAGACCATACTAATGAAGAATTAAAAAATGTAATTATGAATTACTATTATAAAGAAAAAATTGAATACATATTTTATGACACACTAAAAACAGATATAGATAATATTGGAAATGGAGAAGAATTAAAAAGAACAGCAACAATACTTTCAAATCTAGCACAAAATTTTGAAATATTTATTTGTTCATCATTACAATTAACAGAAAGTAGTACAGACCCTATAAACTTAAGCATAAACGATCTAGCAGGAACAAGAACTGTAAAAGAGGTATTAGATGGACTTTGCTTAATAAAACAAATAACAAGAGAAAACTTTGATAAATATGAATACTCATTAGAAGAGGTAGACACGAAATTTTATGATTTAGAAAAATTTGATGATCCAGATGTTAGATATTATGCTTGTGTTGTAGACAAAAACAGAGCAGGTGCAAAACCAAAAGTATTATTTAGACTAAATTTAGCTTATAATAGATGGGAAGAACTTGGTTACCTAAGACTAAAACAATAAAAGAATTTTTTGATATATACAAAATAAAAAACTCACATAGACTTAATCATGTGTGAGTTTTTTATTACATAACAATTTACCTATAAATTAAATTTTAAAAATGTTGACAATTATAATAAGTTAATGTAAAATTAAACAAAAGGAAAAAAAGGAGAAAACTAATGATGAACAAAACTGGCGAAACCCTTGCGAGAGTACACACACACACACACACACACACAAGTAATCTAAGAGAAAATAAAATAAATAAAGAACATATAGAACTAAGTTCATTATGTATTTTTTTGATGTGAAAAATCAAAATATACAATGAACTTAGTTTTTATTTATTTTTCTTACATTCAAAGTTATTAAATAATATTTCGTTATTCTCAATTAATGATATGTATGGTATGTTCGCTACGAATAAAACGCCTCCTTGCTGTCGGTCGCAAGGCTCCCTTCAAACTGCGCGTCGGTATTTCATTCTTCGCTCACATATCAATAATATCATTAATTGAGAAAGTAAAGTTAAAAATTAAAATAAAAAAGCAAATTAAATAAATGAGGAGGAAGAAATGAAAAGTATTAAAAATAACAAAGCAATTACATTAATAGCATTAATAATTACAATAATAATTTTATTAATACTAGTAGGAGTAGCAATAAGTTTTACAATAGGAGAAAATGGAATATTTGATAAATCAAAAAAAGGTGTAGAAACATATGAAATGGAAGAGGCAAAGGAGCAAATAGAGTTATCTATACAGGATTTGGCAATGGAAAAAACACAAAAAGGGGAAGACTTTCCTACACTTAAAGAAATAGTAGCTAAATTATATGATGATGAAATAATAATATCAGATGATTTAAGTGAAGGTGAAAAAGAAATTGCTGAGGTAATGAGTGTAGATGAAGAAAATAATGAAGAAAAAAACTCAGTAATAGTAACTACAACAAAACATTATTTAGTAGAAATAACATTAAAAGGAAGCTGGCAATATGAGGTAAAAATAGTAGGAAAGGAAAATTTACGGACCAGATGAAGATGGACCAGAATTAGATGTGAGTTTTAATTCGGATACATTTGTGTTAACAATAAATGTAATAGATATAAATTCAGGACTTAAAAAAGTAACAGTAGAAAAACAAACAAGTAAAGAAGAAAAAGGAGATATTACAACTGAAATAGTAAAAGAATACACATATAATGGAACAAGGAAACAGCAAAAAATAGAACTAAAATTATCAGTACAATATCAAGAATATTTAAGAGGATATAAAATAACAGCAACAGATGCAGATGAAAAAAATAATTATACGGTAGTAGAAAAAAATGATATACAATTTCAAGGTAGAGAATATACAATTAGAACAGAAAGTGAATTAAAAAAATTTGCAAGTGATGTAAACTCAGGAGAAACTTTAAAAGGTGTAAGCGTTACTTTAGAAAACAATATAGTAATTGGAGGTTCAAATAATTGGACTCCAGTAGGAAATAGTTCAAAACCATTTAAGGGAAATTTCAATGGAAATGGTCATACCATAAGTAATATGCAAGTATTAAATAAAAGTGATAATTATATAGGATTATTTGGATATGTAGGAGAAGAAGGAAGTGTAGAAAATGTAAAATTAAGTGATTGTAGAATAACTGGAACAGGAACATACATAGGAGGAATAGCTGGATATAATAATGGAACAATAAATAAAGTGTGTGCAAGCGGAAGTATAACAAATACTGATACTCATCAAGGGTTAGATACTCCTATAGGAGGTTTGATAGGAACAAATGGAAGTAATGGAACTGTAAAAAATAGTTATTCAATAGTAAAAGTAGAAACGGTAGGTAAATGTATAGGAGGTCTTATAGGATATAATTGGGGAACAGTAGAAACGAGTTATGCATTAGGAAAAGTTACTGGAAATAGTTATCTAGGAGGATTAATAGGAAAGAATAGTAGTGGAACAATTATAGATTCGTATTGGACGAAAGAATTATCTTCAATAGAACAAAATAGTAATGGAACAACAGTATTAGTATCAGCATTAACTCAAAAAGTAATGTATCCAAATACATGGGATTTTGATAGTGTCTGGGAAATACAAGAAGGAAGAACAACACCATATTTAAAAGAAATGGGTAATCCAAGTGAAATAACAAATGCATTAAATGGATATACATTAATGGAAGGAATAGGAACAAAGGAAAATCCATACAAAATAAAAACAGAAAAGCAATTAAAATCAATGATTTATGAACTAAATTCATCATATATTTTAGAAAACAATATAACAATTGGAGGCTCAGATAATTGGACTCCAGTAGGGAATAGTTCAAAACCATTTAAGGGAAATTTCAATGGAAATGGTCATACCATAAGTAATATGCAAGTATTAAATAAAAG
>CANPWI010000069.1 GCA_947584125.1 uncultured Clostridia bacterium | reverse complement strand
TTTCACAATTTTTTTCAAAAATAAATATTGATATAAAATAATGGTTATGCTATTATATAATCGTATGTTATAAAAAAATTATGATAAGCAATATAAATTTGCTAGAATGGAGGTTTTTATGGAATATAAACAATGGGAAGGATTTAATAAAGGTGATTGGGAAACTGAAATTAATGTTAGAAATTTCATTCAAACTAACTACACACCTTATGAAGGTGATTCAAGCTTTTTAGCATCTGCTACTGAAAGAACAAAACAATTATGGGATAAGGTTTTAGACTTATATAAAAAAGAAAAAGAGTCTAAAGGTTCTGTTTTAGATATAGATACAAAAACTATATCTGGAATTGATGCTTATGATGCTGGTTATATTGAAAAAGATTTAGAACAAATTGTAGGTCTTCAAACTGATAGTCCTCTAAAAAGAGCTATTATGCCTTTTGGAGGAATTAAAATTGTAGAAAAATCTTGTGAAGCTTATGATAGAAAAGTTGATAGTGATGTTGATTACATTTTTAACAACATTAGAAAAACACATAATGATGGAGTTTTTAGTGTATACACTCCTGATATAAGAGCAGCAAGAAGTTCTCACTTAATAACTGGTCTTCCAGATGGATATGGTCGTGGTAGAATTATTGGAGATTATAGAAGGGTTGCATTATATGGTGTAGATGCTTTAATAGAAGAAAAGAAACATGAGCTTTCTTTAATTGATATTGATTGTTTTAATGAAGAGGTTATAAGAAATCGTGAAGAAATTAGTGAACAAATTAAAGCATTAAATAAACTTAAAAATATGGCTTCAAGTTATGGATTTGATATTTCTATGCCTGCAAGTAATTCAAAAGAAGCTGTTCAATGGTTATATTTTGCATATTTAGGAGCAATAAAAGACCAAAATGGTGCTGCTATGAGTATTGGTAGAACATCAACATTTTTAGATATTTACTTTGAAAGAGATTTAAAAAATGGAACTATAACTGAAGAAGAAGTTCAAGAATTAATGGATCATTTTGTTATGAAATTAAGACTTGTTAGATTTTTAAGAACTCCTGAATATAATGAATTATTTAGTGGTGACCCTGTTTGGGTAACAGAATCTATAGGTGGTATGGGTATTGATGGAAGAACACTTGTTACTAAAAACTCATTTAGAGTTCTTCATACATTAACTACATTAGGTCCAGCACCAGAACCAAACTTAACAGTTTTATGGTCTAAAAATTTACCTACTGGATTTAAAAGATTTACTACAGAGTTATCTATAAAAACATCTTCTATTCAATATGAAAATGACGATTTAATGAGAAAATTTTTCGGTGATGATTATGGAATTGCTTGTTGTGTTTCAGCTATGGAAATTGGTAAACAAATGCAATTTTTTGGTGCTAGAGCAAATCTTGCAAAAACTCTTCTTTATGCAATTAATGGTGGTAGAGATGAAATAACAGGTAAACAAGTAACACCAAGATATGAGCCTATTACTTCAGAATATTTAAATTATGATGAGGTTATGGAAAAATTTGATACAATGATGGATTATGTAGCAAAAATATATATTAAAGCATTAAATGCTATTCATTATATGCATGATAAATATTCTTATGAAGCTTTAGAAATGGCACTTCATGATAAAGATATTTTAAGAACTATGGCTTGTGGTATTGCAGGACTTTCTGTTGTTGCAGATTCTTTATCTGCTATTAAATATGCAAAAGTAAAAGTAGTTCGTGATGATACAGGTTTAGCAGTAGATTATGAAATTGAAGGTGACTACCCTAAATTTGGAAATGATGATGATAGAGTTGACCAAATAGCTGTAGATTTAGTTAAAACATTTATAGGAAAACTAAGAAAACATCATACTTATAGAAATGCAAAAACAACAATGTCTATTTTAACTATTACATCTAATGTAGTTTATGGAAAAGCAACAGGAAATACACCTGATGGTAGAAGAGCTGGAGCACCTTTTGGACCTGGTGCAAACCCTCTTCATGGAAGAGATACAAATGGAGCTTTAGCTGTTATGAATTCAATAGCAAAACTTCCTTACACTTATTCTGAAGATGGAATTTCATATACATTCTCTATCTCTCCTAATACTCTTGGAAAAGATATTGAAACACAAATAAATAATTTAGTTTCTATGCTAGATGGTTTCTTTATTCAAGAAGGACATCATATAAATGTAAATGTTTTTGATAGAGAATTATTAGTAGATGCTATGGAACATCCAGAAAAATATCCACAACTTACTATTCGTGTTTCTGGTTATGCTGTAAACTTTACAAAATTAACTAGAGAACAACAATTAGATGTTATTAATAGAACAATTCATGAAAAAATTTAATATTTTGGGGCTTTCATAATCTAAGCCCCTACATTTTTATATGAAAGGAAAACATTATGAGTAATACTATTGGAAAAATTCATTCTTTTGAGTCTTTTGGTACTGTTGATGGACCTGGTATAAGGTTTGTAATTTTTATGCAAGGTTGCCATTTAAAATGTAAATATTGCCATAATAGAGATACTTGGAACTTAAATTGTGGAGAATTAATTCATACAGATGAATTAGTTTCTAGAATTTTAAAATATCAAAACTATATAAAGCCTTCTGGTGGTGGTGTTACAGTAAGCGGTGGCGAACCACTACTTCAAGTAGATTTTTTGATAGAACTTTTTACAAAATTAAAAGAATACGATTTTCATTTAGCAATAGATACATCTGGAATGGTTGAATTAACAGATAAAATAAAAAAACTTTTGTCTTTAACAGATTTAGTATTATTAGATATTAAGCATATAGATAAAGAAAAATGCAAAGAACTTGTTGGTTTTACAAACGAGAAAGAATTAAATTTTGCAAAATACTTAAGTGACAACAATATTAAAATGTGGATACGACAAGTATTAATACCTACTATTACAGACTCTAAAGATGATTTATTAAAACTTAAGGAATTTATTTCTACTTTAAAAACAGTAGAAAAAATTGAGCTTTTGCCATATCATAATAGTGGCAGATTTAAATGGGAACATTTAGGCTATACCTATCCCCTATCAGATATTAGAAATGCTACTTCTGATGATATTAATCGTGCAAAAGAAATATTAGGAATAAATTAAGAAGATTTCAATTATGATTTCTTCTTTTTTTCTTTTTTCTATTTCATTTTTTATTATTTTATCATATAATACTAGTATTATAATAAATACATTGTTAAGATGGAGGTTGTTATGAAAAAAATAATATTTAAAGGCTGTGGAACAGCAATTTGTACACCTTTTGATGAATCTGGTGTAAATTTTGATGAATTTAAAAAATTAATTGAATTTCAAATTTCAGAAGGAGTAAATGCATTAATTGTTTGTGGTACTACTGGAGAATCTTCTACAATGACTCAAAAAGAAAAAGAAGATACTCTTCGTTTTGCTGTAGAAACTGTAAAAGGCAGAGTTTCTGTTATTGCTGGTACTGGAGGAAATAATACTGCAAATGTTATAGAAATGTCTAAAATAGCAGAAAATATTGGTGTTGATGCACTTTTAATTGTAACACCTTATTATAATAAAACTACTCAAGCTGGACTTATTGCTCATTATACAGCTGTAGCAAAAGAAACTACTTTACCAATTATACTTTATAATGTACCAAGTCGTACAGGGGTAAATATTTTACCTGAAACATGTTTAGAATTATCTAAAATTGAAAACATAGTTGCTATAAAAGAAGCAAGTGGAAATTTATCTCAAGTTGCTAAAATTGCTTCATTATGCAAAGATAATTTACATATTTATAGTGGTAATGATGACCAAGTGTTACCTGTTCTTTCTCTTGGTGGATTAGGAGTTATTTCTGTACTTTCTAATATTGCTCCAAAAAAATTTTCTACTATGACTTCTAACTTTTTTAGTGGAAATATTAATGATGCAATTAAAACACAATTAGAATCAATTAATTTAATAGATGCACTATTTTGTGAGGTAAATCCAATACCAGTTAAAGCTGCTCTAAATATGATGGGTTATAACTTTGGAACTCCTAGACTTCCTTTGGTAGAAATGTCCATTTCTGGAAAAGAAAAACTACTTAAAGAAATGAAAAATTATGGATTATTATAATTAAATTATGGTATAATGTTTATAGAATATCAAATTGTATAGATGTTTCAAATTTTATTTACATATCTAAAAAATATTTAACATACACAAAAACACAGGGAGGTATTTTCATTGAATAAATTTGAATCTCTTACGGTTAAAGATAGTGAATTCGAAGATATTATAAAAGATATAATCACAAATGAAACCGTTTTGGAAATGAAAAAATTTAATCATCATTATGATACAACATGTTTTGACCATTGCATGAATGTATCTTATTATTGCTATTTAATTTGTAAAAAATATGGTCTAGATTATGTATCTGCTGCTCGTGCAGGTATGTTACACGATTTATTTTTATATAACTGGAGAATAAAAGATAAAAATAGAAAAGGCTTACATGCATTTACTCATCCTAAAACTGCACTTAAAAATTCTTTAAAGCTTTTTAATTTAAATATAAAAGAGCAAGATATAATTTTAAAACACATGTGGCCTGTTACCTTAGTATTACCAAAGTATAAGGAAAGTTTTATTATTACCTTAGTAGATAAATACTCTGCTATAAAAGAGTCTTTAAACTTTTATTTTAATAATAAAAGCTTAAGACTTCTTCATAGATATGCTTATGTATTTTTAAGTCTTATGGCATTTAAAATTATATAAATGAAAGGATATAAAATTATGATAAATGTATTAGTAAATGGTTGTAATGGTAGAATGGGACAAGAAGTTATAAAACAAATGGAACAATATCCTGAACTTTTTTTAAGTTGTGGTTTCGATAAATTTGATAATGGATTAAACACTTTCCATGTATACAATAATATACAAGATATAAAAGATGATGTTGATGTTATAGTTGATTTTTCTGTTCCAGTAGCTACTTTTAATATACTGGAATTTGCAAGAAAAGAAAAAATTCCAATAGTTATTGCAACAACAGGTTTTTCTGATGAAGAATTAAACAAAATAAAAGAATATTCAAAAGAAATACCTATCTTTAAATCTTCAAATATGTCTTATGATATTAATTTAATGTGCAAATTATTAGAGTTTCTATCACCTCTTTTAAAAGATTCTGACATAGAAATTACAGAAACACATCACAATAGAAAAATAGATGCTCCAAGTGGTACAGCATTACTTTTAGCTGATAGTATTAATAAAAGCTTAGACAATAAATTACATTATAATTTTAATAGATTTGAAAGCAAATCAAAAAGAGATAAAAATGAAATTGGTTTTTCTTCTATTCGTGGTGGAAATATTGTTGGAGAACACACTGTACAATTTTTTAGTGAAAATGAAACTTTTGAAATAAAGCATACATCATATTCAAGAAGTGTTTTTGCAGATGGTGCATTAAAAGCTTGTAAATTTATTATTGATAAACCAAATGGACTATATAGTATGAATGATTTAATAGAAATAAAATAAAAGAAAAAGGCGTAAGCCTTTTTCTTTTATTTTATTTCATTTCCGTAATAACTATCAATTAAAATTTGTTTTAATTCTGTTACTAATGGTAATCTAGGATTTGCTCCTGTACATTGATCCTCAAAAGCTTTTTCAGATAGTTCATCTACTTTTGCCATATATTCTTTTTCATCTATTCCTGCTTCTTTGAAAGATTTTGGAATATTCATTTTTTCCATTAATTCTTTTATTGCTTTAATAAATGAATCTACTCCCTCTTCGTCTGTTTTAGCTTTAAGTCCTAATCTTCTTGCTAGATTTGCATATTTTTGGTTAGCAATAAAATATTCATATTTAGGGAAAGATACAAATTTTGTTGGCTTAGAACTATTATATTTTATTACATAAGGTAATAAAACTGCATTTGCTCTACCATGTGGTATATGGAACTCTCCTCCTAATTTATGTGCTAATGAGTGGTTAATTCCTAAAAATGCATTTGTAAATGCCATACCAGCTATACAACTTGCATTGTGCATTTTCTCTCTTGCAACTCTATCTGAACCATCTTCATAAGCTTTTAATAAATAATTAAATACTATATCAACTGCTTTTTCAGCTAATGCATCAGTATAGTCAGATGCCATATTTGAAACATAAGATTCTATTGCATGTGTTAAAACATCTAAACCTGTATCTGCTGTTATAGATTTTGGAAGTGTCATAACAAGGTCTGGGTCAATTATTGCAACATCTGGTGTTAATTCATAGTCTGCTAGTGGATATTTCATATTTTTCTCTTTATCTGAAATAACTGCAAATGATGTTACCTCTGAACCTGTTCCTGATGTAGTTGGTATTGCTACCATTTTTGCTTTTTCTCCAAGTTTTGGGAATTTATAAGTACGTTTTCTAATATCCATAAATTTAAGTTTCATTCCCTCAACATTTGCATCTGGATGCTCATAGAATAACCACATTCCCTTTGCTGCATCTATAGCACTTCCACCTCCAAGCGCTATAATAACATCTGGTTTAAATCTTTCCATTTCTGCTACACCTCTTTTTATAGTAGCAAAAGATGGGTCAGGTTCAACATCTGAGAATATCTCAGAATGTACATAATCTGTTCTTTTTCTTAAATGATATAATATTTTATCTACATATCCTAATTTTACCATTGATGCATCTGTTACAATAAATGCTCTTGTTATTTCTGGCATTTTTTCTAAATATCCTATAGAGCCAGCTTCAAAATATATTTTATTTGGAACTTTAAACCACTGCATATTTACTCTCCTTTTCGCAACTTTTTTTACATTAATTAGATTAACTGAAGATACATTTGCTGTTGTTGAATTTCCACCAAAAGTACCACATCCAAGTGTAAGTGATGGCATATTAGTATTATATATATCTCCGATTGCTCCATGTGTTGATGGAGAATTTACTATAATTCTTCCTGCTTTTATTCTTTTTGAAAATTCTAATACTGTATTTTCATCCTCTGAATGAATTACTGCAGAATGTCCAAGTCCTCCAAATTCAATTAATTTTTCTGCTAAATCTATTCCTTGTTTACTATTTTTTACAGTATAGTATGCAAGAACTGGGCTTAATTTTTCTTTTGAGAATGGGAAATCGTTTCCTACTCCTACCTCTGAAACTACCAATATTTTTGTATCAATTGGTACATCTACTCCTGCTTTTTTTGCTATTGTATAAGGACTTTGTCCAACTATATCAGCATTTAGGGCACATCCCTTTTCAGCAATAAACATACTATCTAATAATTTTTGTTTTTCTTTTTCATTTAGGAAATAGCAACCTGCTTCTTTCATTAATTTTTCAAATTCTTCATGAATTTCTTCATCTACAATTACTGCTTGCTCTGAAGCACAAATCATTCCATTATCAAATGATTTAGATAATACTAAATCATTTACTGATGTTTTTAATTTAGCTGTTTTATCTATATAGCATGGTACATTTCCAGGTCCAACTCCTAATGCTGGTTTTCCACAAGAATATGCAGCTTTTACCATTCCTGTACCACCTGTTGCTAAAATTAAATTAACATCAGG
>CANPWI010000068.1 GCA_947584125.1 uncultured Clostridia bacterium | reverse complement strand
TTAAAACAAAGTAAAGTACCATTTTTAAGAAGAAGTATGGGAGTGGTATTTCAAGATTTCAGATTATTACCTGATAAAACAGTTTATGATAATGTTGCATTTGCAATGTACATAGTAAGAGCAACACCTAGACATATAAGAAGACAAGTTCCAATGGTATTATCACTAGTTGGACTTAGTGGAAAAGCAAAAATGTATCCAGATGAGTTATCAGGAGGAGAACAACAAAGAGTTGCATTAGCAAGAGCATTAGTAAATAATCCTTCAATGCTAATAGCAGACGAGCCTACAGGAAACCTTGATCCTGAAACAGCTTGGGATATTATGAACTTAATAAATGAAATAAATCTTAGAGGAACAACAGTAGTTGTTGCAACACATGCAAAGGACATAGTAGATAAAATGAAAAAAAGAGTAATACAAATTGAAAAAGGCGTTATTGTAAGAGATGATAAAAAAGGTGGGTATGACTGTGAAATATAATATTATAGGTTATTTAATAGGCGATGGATTTAAAAATGTATTTAAAAATAAAAAATCAACAGCATCATGTTTAATAATAATGTGTGCAGCCATGTTCATTTTTGGATTATTTTTTACAGTAGGTGAAAATGTTGAACACATGATGCAAGAAATATTACAATCACAAGGATTACAAGTTTTTTTATACAATGATGTATCAGATCAAGAAATAAAAAAAGTAGAAAGTGAATTAAACAAAATAGATGGTGTAAACAAAATTACATATATATCAAGAGAAGATGCATTTACACAGGTAAAAGAAGAGTTTCAAAGTAACCCAAATTTGTTAGATGGAATTGAAGAAAAAAAGATATTTCCACCATCATTTATGGTTACATTAGATAAATTAGAGTTAAATGAACAAATACAATCTCAAATAAGACAAATAGATAAAGTAGAAGACATTACAACTGAAAACGATACAATAACAACACTTATGGGATTAGCAAAAGGAATTCGTATTGTATCATTAATAATACTAATAATTTTAGTTGTTATATCAATATTTATTATATCTAACACAATAAAACTTACAGTATATGCAAGAAGAAAAGAAATATCAATTATGAAATATGTAGGAGCAACAAATGGATTTATTAGATGGCCATTTATAGTAGAAGGTATTATAATAGGCTTAATTGCAGCTATGCTTTCTATTGTTATAGTTGGTGTAGCATATAATGTAATTATAAACAAATTAATGCTAAATGAAATAGTAATAAAATTACAATTAAGCTTTGTAAGCTTTGCAGATATGGTTTCATTAGTTATTGGAGTATACCTAATATTAGGTATAGGAATAGGAATTATTGGTAGTATGAATTCAATGAGAAAATATTTAAAAGTTTAAAGGAGGAAAACTAACATGACTAAAAAAATAATAGCAGTTTTAATTAGTTTTATAATTATTACATCTATGATATGCTTTAGTTATGCTGAATCAAAATCAGATCTGAAAAATCAACAAACAAATTTAGAGCAACAAGTAAATGAAACTAAGGAAGAATTAGAAGGAGTGCAAAATGAAAAAAATACAGTAATGGCAGAAATTGCAGCACTTACGGATGAAATTACAAAAGGAGAAAATGAAATTGCAGAAATAGAAGGAAATTTAAACGAATTAGAAGCTCAAATAAAAGAATTAAAACAAAATTTACAAATAGCACAGGAAAATTATGATGAACAAGAAGAACTACTAGAAGCAAGACTTGTAGCTCAGTATAAAGCAGGTAAAACATCATACTTAGATGTACTTTTGAAATCAGAAGGTTTACAAAGTTTTATATCAAAATATAAATACATAAAAATAATTGCACAATATGATACAGATTTATTAAATCAAATGGAAGAAGAAAAAAATAAAATAGAAGAAGCTAAAAAACAAGTAGAAGAAAAAGAGTCACAAGTAAAGATAGCTAAAGCTAATAAAGAAAAAGCAAATGTTTTATTAAAAAACAATAAAACATTAAAAGATAATTATGTAGCACAATTATCTGATAGTGAAAAACAATTACAAAAAGAAATAGACGAAAAAAATGCAGAAATTGCAAAAATAAGTCAAGAAATTGCAAAAATAGAACAATCATCACAAATTAAAGATGCAAATTATGAAAAATATACTGGTGGAACAATGGCATGGCCAACAAGAATTGGAAAATATGTAACATCAATATATGCACCTGGAGGAAGAGGAGATTCTAGTTATGCAGGTACAGCTCATAAAGGTGTAGATATTAGAGCACCACAAGGAACAGCAGTTTATGCAGCAGCAGATGGAGTAGTTGTATATGTTAATTCATCAGGATATGGTGGAGGATGGGGCTTATATGTTGTAATAAGTCATGGTAATGGAATATATACAAGATATGCTCATGCAAGTAGTATAGCTAGTGGAATTGCAGTAGGTACAACAGTAACTACAGATACATGTATAATGTATTCAGGTTCAACAGGAGCATCAGATGCACCACATTTACATTTTGAGGTATGTCAAGGCAGTTTGTATAATCAAGTAAATCCATGTCCATATTTAGGAATAGAAAATAAAGTTGGAGCTATCTAGGAATATAAATAAAGAATAAAAATAATATATAAATGGGTTACATTTAATGTAACCCAAATTATTATTAAATTTATATACAATGAAATTTTTGTACAATAAGAAAGTATGATTCCATATTGTATAATAAACTTAATTTGTAGTGGAAAGGAAGATAAATAATGGAAGAAGAAAAAAAACCAAGAATTTATAAAACCATAATGTTAGTAATTATGGTAGCTGTTATAACTTTTATTATAACAACAATATTTATGTATAAAAAGATTGGAAAAGATAACAATACAAAATATATATTATATTCCAAAAATCAAAATGAAACAGAACTAGAACAAAGGCTTAATTCTTTCAAAAAGCTAATAGATGAGGTGTATTTAGGCGAGGTTAATGAAGAAAAGCTTATAGATGGCGCAATAAAAGGATATATAGAAGGACTAAATGACCCATACAGTAGTTATTATACAAAAGACGAAATGGAAGATATAAAAAAAGAAACATTTGGTAATTTTTATGGAGTAGGTGTTTATATAACTACAGATACTGTAAATAATCAAGTATTAATACTTGCACCAATTAAAGGTTCAGCAGCAGAAAAAGCAGGTATTTTATCAGGAGATGTTATAACAAAAGTAGATGGAGTTGAATATAAAGGAGATCAATTAGATATTGTTTCAAGTAAATTAAAGGGTGAAGAAAATTCAACAGTAGAGATTGAAATACTAAGAAAAGGTGAAACAAAAACATTTACTATAACAAGAGAAAAAGTAAAATTAAATCATATTGAAAGTGAAATAAAAGGACAAAATATTGGATATTTAAAAATAAGTTCATTTGACGAAGAATGTGCAGATGAATTTAAAGAAAAATTTAATGAGTTAAAATCACAAGGTATAAAATCTTTAATAATTGACTTAAGAAATAATGGTGGTGGAATTGTTGATGAAGCATTAAATATTGCAGATATGATTATAGAAAAAGATAAAACATTATTAATAACTCTTGATAAAAAGAATAATGAAGAGGTTATTAAATCAGAAAATGATGCTATTATAGATATGCCAATAGTAGTATTAACAAATAAAAATACTGCAAGTGCTTCAGAAATTTTATCAGGAATATTAAAAGATTATCAAAAAGCAAAAATAGTAGGAACAAAAACTTATGGTAAAGGTGTAATTCAAGAACTAATGTTTTTAACAGATGGAACAGGAATAAAACTTACAACAAATGAGTATTTAACACCAAATAGAAATAAAATAAATAATGTTGGAATAACACCAGATGAAGAAGTTACACTACCAGATGAAGTTGCAAACAGATTAAATATAGATGAAGAAAAGGATACACAATTACAAAAAGCAATAGAAATATTAAAATAATTTTAATTATTTAGGAATATTCCTCCAAAAAGATAATATAAATTAATAAAGTTAATTTTGTACAAAGCTTTAAGGAGGAAAATAAATGGAAAATTTAAATCTATATCAGGATATTCAAACTCGTACTGATGGTGATATTTATGTAGGAGTTGTTGGTCCTGTAAGGACTGGTAAATCTACCTTTATTAAAAATTTTATGGACTTATTAGTAATTCCTAACATTGAAAATGAATATAAAAAAGAAAGGGCAAAAGATGAACTTCCACAAAGTGCTGCAGGAAGAACAATAATGACAACTGAGCCAAAATTTGTTCCTAATGAAGCAGTGGAAATAACTCTTGGAAATAATTTAAAACTAAAAACTCGTTTAGTTGACTGTGTAGGATACTTGGTAAATAATGCAATAGGATATCTTGAAGACGATGTTCCAAGAATGGTAAAAACTCCTTGGTCTGATGAAGAATTGCCTTTTGAAACTGCAGCTGAAATTGGAACAAAAAAAGTAATACAAGAACATTCAACAATTGGAATACTTATGACAACAGATGGTACAATTACAGATATACCAAGAGAAGACTATATTGCAGCAGAAGAAAGAGTTGTAAAAGAATTAAAAGAATTAAACAAACCTTTTGTTATTGTTTTAAATTCTGATAATCCATATTCAGATTATACAAAAGAACTTGCACATAACCTAGAAGAAAAATATCAAAATGCAGTTATAGCAATGGATTGCTCAAGACTTACTCTTGATGATATAAACGATATATTTGGAAAAATACTTTACGAATTTCCAATAGAGCAGTTAAATATTAATTTTCCAAGATGGGTTGATGGATTATCAGATGAACATTGGTTAAAGAAAACATTATATAGTGATATAAAAAATGCTTTTTCAGATATACATATATTAAAAGAAATTGATGGTTGTGTTTCAAAAATTCAAAGTACAGATGTAATATCTAAAACAAATTTAGATGAAATTGAACTTGGAACAGGTAGTATAACTTTATCTATAAACTTGCTTGATGATTTATTTTATAAGGTTCTAACCGAAATTTCAGGTGTAGATATACAAAATGAAGGAGATTTATTCTCTATAATATCAACATTAGCAACAACAAAAAAAGAGTATGATAAAATAGCCTATGCATTAGAAGAGGTAAAAGCAAAAGGTTATGGTATTGTAACACCTTCTATGGATGAATTAATACTTGACGAACCTGAAATGGTTAAACAAGGTTCAAGATTTGGAGTAAAATTAAAAGCAACAGCACCTTCAATACATTTAATAAGAGCAGATATAGAAACTGAGGTATCTCCAATAGTTGGTTCAGAAAAACAATCAGAAGAACTTGTAAATTATTTACTTTCAGAATTTGAAAATGACCCTAAAAAGATATGGGAATCTAATATATTTGGAAAAAGTTTACACGAACTTGTAAACGAAGGATTGCAAAATAAACTATATAGAATGCCAGAAGATGCACAAATGAAATTACAAGAAACATTAGAAAGAATAATTAACGAAGGCAGTGGAGGACTAATTTGTATAATTTTATAAAAAAATGTGTTAGGTCTTTTGACTTAACACATTTTTTATCGAATAGGAAATTTCTATTTTAATCTTTATTTTCTTGATAAAAAAAAACATATATGCTAAAATTTAAATAAGGAGGGATACCAATGAAAAATTTAGCAAGTTATTTATTAGTAATGTTTATGGTAATGTTTTGGATATTTAGAGTAGTTATTGCATTTACAACAACTATGGGAATAGACATAGGAATTGAAGCAATGAATTTAAATTTTGAAATAATATTATTATTTGTTACATTACTATGTATAATATTAGTGATAAAAAGAAAAATTTTAGGAGCAATTATCTACTTAATATCTTATGGAGCATATTTTGGAGTATTTATTTTTAATCAAATAAAACCAATAATAGATGGAAGTGGTGGTATTTCAGATTATGGAAATGTTTTTTTATCTTTTATTGGTATAATGCTAGCAATAGCAGTATTATTTGAGTTATTATTTGATAAAAACAGAAAAGCACATCCAACTGATAAAAAAACAGATTGGTTTTACAAAAACAAAGATTTTGATAGAAAATTGGATGATAGAGCAGATAAAAATAATTATAGGATGTATTAGTGAAATAAAATCAGCTATAGTTTTCAACAAAAAAACGCTCATGAAAATTTGCTGAGTATATATGATAAAAATAAAGGTAATAAAGTGAAAAAAATGATAAATGGAGTAATAATACAGTATTTTGAATGGTACATGAATTGTAACCAAAATTTATGGAATAAAATATATAATGAAGCAGAAGAATTAGCAAGATTAGGAATAACTGCAGTATGGTTGCCACCAGCATATAAAGGAATTGGTGGGAAAGATGAGGTAGGATATGGAGTATATGATGTTTATGATTTAGGCGAATTTGATCAAAAAGGTACAATAAAAACAAAATATGGTTCTAAAGATGAATATTTAAAATGCATAAAAAGGTTAGAAGAAGTGAAAATACAATCTTATGCAGACATTGTACTAAATCATAAAATGGGAGCAGATTTTGTTCAAACAATATTAGCTAATAAAGTAGAATGGAAAAATCATCAAAATCCAATATCAGAACTTGAAACAGTAAAAGTAGCAACTAAATATACATTTCCAGGAAGAAATGGAAAATATTCAGATTTTAAGTGGAATTGGACTCATTTTGACGGTATAGATTTTAATATGGCAAATAATGAAAAAGCATTATTTAAATTTAAGGATAAAGATTGGGAAAATTCAGTAGATGAAGAATTTGAAAATTATGATTATTTAATGGGAGCAGATTTAGATTTTGGAAATGAAGAAGTTACAGAAGAATGTAAGAAATGGGGAAAATGGTATTTAGATTTAACAAATGTAGATGGATTTAGATTAGATGCAGTAAAACATATTTCAGCTAATTTTTATAAAGAATGGATACAATACTTAAGAAAAGTAACAGGAAAAGAATTATTTGCAGTAGGGGAATATTGGTCAGGAGATGTTAGTAAATTACATAGATATATAGAAGAAACAGAAGGAGAAATTTCATTATTTGATGTACCATTACATTATAATTTTTACAATGCATCAAAAGATTCAAACTATGACTTAACAACAATATTTAACAATACATTATTAAAAGAAAATCCATATAAAGCAGTAACATTTGTAGATAATCATGATACACAACCAGGTCAATCACTAGAAAGTTTTATAGAAAGATGGTTCAAAACAATAGCATACAGTATAATACTTTTAAGAGATACAGGATATCCATGTATTTTTTATGGCGATTTATATGGAATAGAAAAATATAATATTCAACCAATAGAAGAAATAAAAACAATACTAAAATTGAGAAAAGAAAAATCATATGGTAATTTACATGATTATATAGATAATAGAAATTGTATAGGATGGACAAGAGAAGGAGATGAAGAACATATAAATTCAGGCTTAGCTGTGCTTATATCAAATAATGAATATGCAGAAAAAAGAATGTACATAGGTAAAAAATTTGCAAATAAAACATTTATAGATGTGGTGGGAAATGTACAAGACGAAGTAATAATAGATGAAGAAGGTATAGGAAATTTTAAAGTAAATGGAAAGTCTGTATCAATATGGATTAATAAAT
>CANPWI010000067.1 GCA_947584125.1 uncultured Clostridia bacterium | reverse complement strand
TCCATGAAAATGTCTGACTTCAGCATCTTGATATGAAAAAGGCTTACCTATATCATGTAATAAAGCTGCCATTTTTATTTCTAAATCCTTTGTATTTAAATTATTTAATACTAATAAAGTATGTTGCCAAACATCTAAATGATGATGAGGATGTCTATGTTCAAATCCCATCATATAATTAATTTCTGGTATTATCTCTAATAAAGTATTAATATTCTCATTAATTGATTCTACAATATCTTCGGAATTAAGAATTTCTTCTATTTTTTGTTTAGGTGATTTATTATTATATTCTTCCATTTTTACATTTCTCCTAATCTAAACTCATAATTACCAAACTTTTGAAAGATAAAACAAAAGATATTTCTGATAATAGCAATTAATTTTGCAAAAAAAAATTATCATATTTAACTACTTCCGAAATCGTTTTTAAGGAAAGTGTGAATACGATAATAATTTTGGCTGGGCTGGCTAGATTCGAACTAGCGCATGCCAGAGTCAAAGTCTGGTGCCTTACCGCTTGGCTACAGCCCAATATTTTATTTTGAATGGGGTGGAAGATGGGACTCGAACCCACGATCTTCAGTGCCACAAACTGACGTGTTAACCAACTACACCACATCCACCATTTGTTTGTTTTTCACAATGCAATATATATTTTAAACCATTCTAATATGTTTGTCAATACTTTTTTACTTTTATTTTTTATCTTTTTTTTATTTTATTCTGCAGCTTTTGCCCATATTATTGTTCTTAATTTTCCATCATCTGTACATGTAGATAATGAGATTTCTTTTCTTCCTTGTGTATCTCTTGCCATGTATGTTGCATCATTTTCTGTTGTCTCATAAACACTATATACTTCATATTTTACTTTTTCTCCACTTACATCTGTAATGAATATACTATCTCCATTAGATAATTTTTTTAGATTTGAAAAGAATAATCCATTTCTATAGTTGTGTCCTATAATTACTGTATTTCCTTCTTGATTTAAACCAGGTCCACAAAGAACTGCAACTGCAACTTTTATTGCTTGTTTACTTGCTTTTTCTAATATAGGATATTTTATCTTAATTTTAGGAATTTCTATATATCCAGACATATTGTAACCTTTATATGTTTGCTTTGATGATGTATTATTACTATTATTGTTTCCAATATTTAAACTGTCTATTCCTGTTATTTCTTGATCCATATTATTTTCATCACTATTATTATTATTTTCACTTACAATAGAATCAAATTGTGATATTGCTTCTTCTGCATCTTTATTTGTATAATATTTATTATATATGTCATAACCTAAATAAATTATTATTCCTATAATTGCTAATACTACTATTACTAAAAGGACTGTTAAAAAATTACTATATTTACTATTAAACATTTTCATCCCTCCATTTTTTCATATATACTTTAATTATAACATATTTTTGCTTTTTTGTATACTATCCTACTATTTTTTCTCCTAATTTCTTTCCTGCTAGTAAATGAAAATGTATATGTTTTATCTCTTGGCATCCGTCTTCTCCACAGTTTGTAATTACTCTGAATCCTTTTTCTGCAAAACCTTGTTCTTCTGCTATTTTATTAATTACAGTAAATATTCTTCCAATAACTTTTTCATCTTCTTTTTCTAAATCTATTGCTGAAGCAATATGCTTTTTAGGTATTACCAAGATATGTATTGGTGCTGCTGGATGAATATCCTTAAAAGCTATTATTTCTTCATCTTCATATACTATTTCTGATGGTATCTTTTTTTCTACTATTTTACAAAATAAACAATCCATTTCTTTCTCCTTTATTTTTATTTATTCTTTTATTAATACGGCTTTTATTCTTCTAACTCCTGCTGATGATGCCTCTTCTTTTTTTATTTTAAATGTTCCCATTCCTTTTGTATGTTCAACATGTGGTCCTCCACAAATTTCTTTACTAAAATCACCTATTGAATATACTTTTACTTTATCTCCGTATTTATCTTCAAATAATCCTGTAGCTCCTGAAGCTTTTGCTTCTTCTAATGTCATTTCTTCGCATACAACTTTTAAATCTTTTTGTATTTGTTCATTAACTATTCTTTCAACCTCTTCTAATTCTTCCTTTGTTACTTTCTGAGGGTGAGAAAAGTCAAATCTTAATCTTTCTGTTGTAATATTTGAACCTTTTTGTTTTGCATGATCTCCAAGTACAATTTGAAGTGCTTTGTGAAGAAGATGAGTTGCTGTATGGTAAGCTATTGTTTGTTCATTTTGGTCAGCAAGTCCACCTTTAAATTTAACTTCAGAACCTTGTCTTGATTTTTCTTGATGTTCTTTAAATAGCTTATCAAATTCTTCTAAATTAACAGAAAATCCTTGTTCTTCTGCTAATTCTTTTGTTACTTCTGGTGGGAATCCATAAGTTTCATATAGTTTAAACATAGTTTGTCC
The DNA here is from genome assembly GCA_947584125.1 of uncultured Clostridia bacterium. GTDB lineage: Bacteria > Bacillota > Clostridia > TANB77 > CAG-508 > CANRMR01. Next base: position 5,272 of record CANPWI010000067.1, on the reverse strand, counting down.
ATCAATTTCTGTTTTATTCTCTGTTTTTGCCTTTTCTACTGCTTTATTAAATTCTTTTTGACCATGTTCAAGTGTTTTCATAAATTTATTTTTTTCTTCTATAATAACATTTTTAATTGTTTCCCTGTTATTTATTAATTCTGGATACATTTCTTTTAAATTTTCAATATTTAAGTCTATTAATTCTGATATTAAATTTAAATTAATACCTAATTTATTTAAATGTCTTGTCATTCTTCTAATTAATCTTCTTAAAATGTATCCTCTATCAATATTACTTGGTCTACCTCCATCTGAAATAACCATTATACTAGAACGAAGGTGTTCTGCTACAATTCTTCTTGAACTTATGTTATCATTTGTTGCAAGTTCTTTTAATTTTTGCATAATTGGTGCAAAAAGTTCTGTATCATAAGGTGTTTCTTTTCCTTGTAATAACATTGCCATTCTTTCTAAACCTAAACCTGTATCAACATTTTTTTGTTTTAATTGTTCGTATTTACCATCTTTGTTTTTGTAATATTGCATAAATACATTATTCCATATTTCAACATATTTACCACAGTTACAAGATGGATTACAATTTGGACTACATGGCTCTTTCCCTGTATCATAAAACATTTCTGTATCTGGTCCACATGGTCCTTCTTCTCCTGCTATCCACCAGTTATCATCTTTTCCAAAGAAATATATGTTATTTTTAAAAATTCCACATTTTTCCCATATTTTAGCTGTTTCTTCATCTCTTGGAGCATCTTTATCTCCTGCAAAACATGTTACAGATATTTTTTCTACTGGAATATTTAATACCTTTGTTAAAAATTCATAACTCATTTTTATTGATTCTTCTTTAAAATAATCCCCTAAAGACCAGTTCCCAAGCATTTCAAAAAATGTTAAATGCCTATTATCTCCAACTTCATCTATATCTACTGTTCTTAAACATTTTTGATAATCTGTAAGTCTTGTTCCTTGAGGATGTTTTTCTCCTAATAGATATGGTACTAGTGGATGCATTCCTGCTGTTGTAAATAAAACTGATGGATCATTTTCTGGTATTAGTGGTGCACTTGGTATGACTTTGTGTCCATGTTCTTTAAAAAATTCTAAATATTTATTTCTTATTTCTAATGCTGTCATTTTAAAATCTTCCTTTCTTTGTTTGGGCAGGCATGGAAACCTGCCATGTATTTTTTTATTTTATTTTTTAAAATCAAATATTGTTACAATTTTGCTGACGAATCCAACTATGTTATTTTGGTATTTTTGTGCTATATTTTTTCCTATTGCTTTTCCTCCAACTGTTAAAGATGCAACTAAAGCACTTATTATAAATTGCATATTTTCATTTAATCCATAAGCTGTTGTAAGTTTTAATGCTATCATTGCACTAATTGCTCCGACTTAATACTCCACATATATCTCCTATAACATCTGCACATATATTGGCAACTTTTGCACTATTTCTAATTAATTTTACTGCTGTTTTGGAACCTTTAATTTTTTTACTAGCTTTTGCATGAAAAACTTCTTCTTTAGCAACAGTAACTGCAACTCCTACAATATCAAAAACTATACCTACTAAAATTACTAGTAATAGTATTATTAATGCAGGTATAACATCTAATTTACTTATTGAGTTTGTTGATATATAGGAGAAAATAATTGATAATATAAATGTTGTTATAAATATTGTTATAAACCATTTTAATGTCGAGTCTTCTTTTTTCTTCTCATTACTATCTTTTTTCATTGAAAAAATTTCTCTCCTTGTATAATAAATATTAGATGGTAAGTGTCTAAGTAAATTTTACGGTTTAGGTCTAGTCGAATTTCTCTATTTCTTACTAAACATTACTATTTAGCCGTTTCCATTTAAAAGAAATATTCTTAATGAATATTTAAGAACACCAGATCACCACTTAAATCCGCACCTCAATCCCTAGACACTTTTACTTTTAAATTAAAGCAAACATTCTAGAAGTTTTCCTTCATATATTGCTACCTATTACTAGTCTCTTTTGCAAGAATAATTTCATAGCAATAGGAAAATAAGTATTGGCCAATACTTATTCTTCCCGTTACAACTAATCCCAAATTTCTCACTCAAGACAGGCTACACTATATATTGTGTCTTGGCACTTTATATAGGTTTAACTTAAAACAAACTGATTTAAGCCTCCGCGAAAATAGGGCAATATTTATATGTATGCCATTACATATTTCCCTATTCTCTTTACTCCCTGAAAACACGCAAAACTGGGCGTACTCGCGCACAAACAAGAAACTTCATCGATATGCCCTTTAGTGGATTTTTAGCCCCACCCTCGTAATAGACAATATAACTAGAATAATGCACCATCGAAATGTATTATAGCATAATTTTATTAAATTAGCAATTATTATGTATAAAATTATTATTATATAAAATTTTATATTATCAATATTATTTTTGATTTTTGGATTACATTTACTCATCAGAAATTTAAGTGAATTTTTAGAATTAATAAACATATTTAATGTAATCAATTAAAATTTTTTTAATTTTATAAATTTTAATGTGTTAGAATATAAGACTTGTTCTAATATTCTAACACACTATTATAAATTTACCAATAAGAATATTTGTATATTTTATTGTACTATTTTTAATAATTCTTCTTTTAATGTACCTAGTTCTTTTTGAGCTTCTTCCATAGATTTTTCTTTTACTCCCATATAGAATTTAATTTTTGGCTCTGTTCCAGATGGTCTAGCACAACACCAAGCATCATTTTCTAAATCAAAATATAAAACATTTGATTTTGGAAGTGTTGTTTTTCCTTCTTCGTTAGTTATTAAATTTTTAGTAACTCCAATTTCATAATCTCTAAATTCTATAACTTTATATTTTCCTATTTGTTTTGGTGGATTTTGTCTAATATTTTCCATTATTTGTTTAATCTTTTCTGAACCATCAATTCCTTTTAATGTAATTGAGTGTCCTCCTTCTATATAATATCCATATTTTTCATAGATATTTATCATTTGATCCCATAAAGTTAATCCTTGTTTTTTATAGTATGCTGCTGCTTCACATAAACTCATTACAGCAACTATACCGTCTTTATCTCTTGCATGGGTACCTACTAAGCAACCATAACTTTCTTCAAAGCCAAATAAATATTGATAGCTGTTTTCTTCTTCAAATTTTTTAATTTGCTCTCCAATAAATTTGAACCCTGTTAGTGTTTCTATACATGATATATCATACTCTTTAGCAACAGCTTTTGTCATGTTTGTAGATACAACTGTTGTAACTATTGCTCCATTTTTTGGTATCATATTTCTTTGTTTTAATTGACTTAATCTATATTCTGCAATTAAAATAGCTGACATATTTCCTGTAAATGATTTATAATCTCCAGTTTTTACATCTTTTGCATAAACACCTAATCTATCTGCATCTGGATCTGTTGCAAGTACTATATCTGCATCTATTTCTTTTGCAAGCTTTAATGCAAGTTCAAATGCTTTTGGATCTTCTGGGTTTGGATAAGATACTGTTGGGAAATTTCCATTAGGTTTTTCTTGCTCTGGAACTACATATACATTTGTAAAACCTAATTCTTTTAATATTCTTTGTACAGGTAAGTTTCCTGTTCCATGAAGTGGAGTATATACTATTTTTATATCCTTTTCTACCTCTTTTATTATATCTTTATTTAAAGATAATTTATGCAATTCCTCCATATATCTATCATCAATTTCTTTTCCTATTGTATTATATAATCTTTTTTCTATAGCTTCATTTTTATCCATTGTTTTCGCTTGTGAAAAGTCTGTTATAGCTCTAACTTCATCAATTATTTCTTTATCTCTTGGTGCTGTAACTTGTCCTCCATCTTGCCAATACGCCTTATATCCATTATATTCTGGTGGATTATGACTTGCAGTTATAACAATTCCAGCTATACAACCTAATTCTCTAATTGTAAAAGATAATTCAGGTGTAGGTCTTAAAGATTCAAATCTATATGTTTTTATTCCATTCGCATTCAAGCAAAGTGCTGCCTCATCACTAAATTCAGGTGACATGTTTCTAGAATCATAAGCAATTGCAACACCTTTTTCCTGTCCTCCTTGTTTTTTTATATAATTCGCTAATCCTTGTGTTGCATTTCTTACTGTATATTTATTCATTCTGTTTGTTCCTGCTCCAATAATTCCTCTTAATCCTCCAGTTCCAAATTCTAAGTCTTTATAAAATCTTTCTTTAATTTCATTATCATTTTCTTTTATTTCTTTTAATTCTCTTTTTGTTTCATCATCAAATATAGGATTATTGCACCATTGTTCATACTTTTTTAAATATTCCTCCATATTAACCATCCTTTCTTTATTTAATACTGTAATTATGTCATACCTTATTAAAAATGTAAATAGATTTTTAATAATTTTAATTTTTTAAATTATCCATATATAATATATGAAAAACGACAGAATATTCATTCTGTCGTTTTAGGTAATACTACTTTACTTCCCTGAAAAAAATTTTTAATTTGCTAGACGAATTTTCCTCTAAAAGATATTCCTCGGATGTTATTTCTTCTTTGAATTTAATCAAATTTTTATAATTAATGCCGAGTTTTTTCAATAATTCAACTAGGACCTTAGGTCTAGCATCAACCAGTGTTTCAAAAATACCTTCTACAGTAATCTCTTCAAATTTAGAAAACGTATTTTCCAATATTGCTTTCAATTGTATAGAAGGTCTTTTTTCTTTGACAATATTCAACTCTTGACTCAAAACATCTTCCTTTGCCAAATCTATCAGCAAATTTTTTACTTCGTTTTCATTGCATCTTTCTTTTAGAAAGAAATCCCGTAATGGATTTTTCTTAATTTGAAAATAATACCTTAAGAACATACTTGTTCTTATTTCTGGTACGCAGTTTTCAAATGAGTAATCAATAGCCTTATACAAAGCTGTTTCTAACTGATTATTGTTCATAATATTACCTCCTAATGTACATTCTTATTTAAGTGTCTTTTATATTTTATCATTAAAATACAATTATGTCAATTTTAGTTATGAATTTTTATTAATTATTCTGAGAAATTAATATTAAAATTTTTATGCTGTTTTAATTTCATTTATTTTTGAATTTCTTAATTCTTTTGCATTTTGTATTGATATTTTTGTTATTTCTCCAGTAGACATTCTTGCTAATTCTTCAATTATTTCTTCTCCTTTTAGTTTTTTTACATTTGTTCTTGTTTTATTATTATT
>CANPWI010000066.1 GCA_947584125.1 uncultured Clostridia bacterium | reverse complement strand
GGATACCAAGATATGAATACAAAATACTACCAACACAATACAAAAATGAATCAAATCAAAGAGTAGAGGTAAGATGGTTAAAAGATAAAGAAACAAATGCATCACCAGAATATGAAATACCAGAAAGCTTTACATGGAAAAATGATGAAGGTGAACCAGTAGAACTTACAGGATATTGGGTAACAAAATATACTTTAGGTGTGCAAAATCAAAGCTAAATATAAAAAAGATATAGATGTTTGTCTATATCTTTTTTGTCTAAAAAAATTCATGTGAAACATACAAAAAGTGGTATAAATATATAACATATAAACGCAAAAAGTGGTAAAAATATAGATTTTAAAATGCAAAAAGTGGTAAAAATATTGACTATATATAAAATTTATGATAATAATATAATAGATGGAGGACAGAAAAATGATAAGATTATTCGAAAAAAAATTATTTGATTGGAAAGAATCAGGAATGAAAAAACCACTAATGGTAATTCGGAGTAAGACAAATTGGAAAAACATATACGATTGATAAATTTGGAAGAGAAAATTTTGAAGAATATATATATTTTAATTTAGAAAAAAATGAAGAAATAAGAAATATATTTGAAAAGACTATTGATGAAGAAAAAATATTAAAAGAATTAGAATTATATATTGGTAAAAAGATAGATTTAGAAAAAACTCTATTCTTTTTTGATGAGGTACAAGTTAGTGAAAATTTTATTGTTTCACTTAAATATTTTAATGAATCAGAAAAACCATATAAAATTGTATGTGCAGGTAGTTTGTTACGGAGTAAAAATAAATAGATTTAATAGTTCTTTCCCTGTTGGAAAAGTAAGGATAGAATATATGTATCCAATGAATTTTGAAGAATTTTTGATGGCTATAGGAAAAAATATGCTATTAAGTAAAATTAAAGAATGTTACTCTAAAGTGGAAGAGATGCCTTCATTTGCTCATGAGGAAGCGCTTACATTATATAAACAGTATTTATGTGTTGGAGGTATGCCAGAATCTATAAATAATTTTATAGAAAATGATTTGGACATATTAAAATATGATTCGAAAATAATGTCAAATATTATACAAATGTATATAGCTGATATGAAAAAATATGTAAAAGGTAATGTAGAATCAGTAAAAATTGAAAAAGTATATAACAATATACCAAGTCAATTAGCAAAAGATAAAAAAACATTTAAATATAAGTTAATTGATGAGGATGGGAGAAAAAGAAAGTATGAAACACCAATTGAATGGCTAATTTCGTCAGGAATGATTTTGCCAAGCTATAAAATTAAAAAGCCAGAAATACCATTAAAGGTTTACATGGATGAATCTGCATTCAAATTATATCTAAGTGATGTAGGATTATTAACTTCTATATCTGAAATAAAATATCCAGATATTATGCTAGAAAGAAATTTTGAATTTAAAGGTGCTATTACAGAAAATTATATAGCACAAGAGTTAATTGCAAATGATACATCATTATATTATTGGACATATGGAAGAAATGCAGAAGTAGATTTTATAATTTATAATGAAGATGGAATAATACCTGTAGAGGTAAAAAGTAGTAATAATGTAAAATCTACAAGTTTGAATATATATATAAAAGAAAATAAACCTAAATATGCAATTAGGATATCAACTAAAAATTTTGGTTTTGAAAATAATATAAAATCTGTGCCATTATATGCAGCATTTTTAATTTAATTATGGTAAAATACAAATAAAATTATATAAAATAAATATGAGGAATATGAGAATGAAAAAAGTATTAGTAAGCGATTATGACCAAACATTTTATTTGAATGATTATGATATAGAAATAAATAAAAAAGAGGTTAAGAAATTTAGAGATAAAGGGAATATTTTTATTATTGCAACTGGAAGGAGTTTTTTTGATTTTAAAAATAAAGTAAATGCTTACAATATAGAATATGACTATGTTATTTTAAATCATGGTGCCACAATACTAGATAAAGATGATAATATAATATCTAACTTTTCAATTAATAATGATGTTATTGAAAATATTAAAAACGATATATGCTTAGAAAAATCTATAAAATATTTTTGTTGTAGCACATTAGATAGTAGAGTTGATTTTAGTCATAGAGATTTAACCAAAATACATATAAAATACAACTCAAAAGATGATGCAATGAAAATAAATGATATAATAAACAATAAATACAAGCAATATGTAGTTTCTTACTATATTAATAATTCTATAGAAATTATTTCAAATAAAACTAATAAATCAAATGCTATAAAATTGTTAACGAAAAAATTAGATATTAATAATGAAAATGTTTACTCTATTGGAGATGGTTATAGTGATATTGAAATGGTAAAAGATTTTAATGGCTATTGTATGATAGATTCAGTTGATGAATTAAAACAAGTAGCAATATCAAAAATGGAAAGTGTATCAGATTTAGTAAAGGAATTATTGAAAAATGGAAACAAATAAAGCAATAGAAAATAAATTAGAAGGAAATGTTATAATAGTAATAAATGCAGCAAAAAAAACAATGGAAATATTTTTAGGTCCATTTCTTACTGCTTATTTTATAAAAACATCAGCTGAAAGTATGATAGATTTATCAATATTTAATATATTTTCATATATACTTTTAGCTTTAAGTAGCTTAATTGTAGCAAGTATAGTAAAAAATAAATTTAAAATAGGAATGTTTAGGTTAGGAGTAATTTTAAATTTTGTATATATAATGTCAATTATTATTTTAAAAGAACAAATAATACATCATCTAGGGTTAATCTCTATTCTTTACGGAGTATCAAATGGAATATATTATTTCCCATATAACTTGTTTGTTATTAATAAAGTAGACAACAAAAATAGAACAACATTTATGGTAAAATCAAAAGTTGTATCTTCAGTTATAGGAATATTATGTCCTATTTTATTAGGCTCTATTATAACTATTACTAACTATGAATTAACAGCTATAATAATTGCAATTATTTCAGCAATACAAATTTTATTATCCTTTTTTATAAAACCAGAAGAAGATACTCATTTATCAAAATTTAATTTAAAAAAGACATGGAAAAATTTAAAAGAAAATAAGCAAATAAGGAAAATGTGTATAGTTGAGTTTTTCATTGGAATGAATGTAAGTAATGGTGCTTTAGAAATTCTTATGACAATATTAATTTTTAATTCATTTAAAACTGATATGAATTTGGGTATTATATCTTCTATTACAACTATACTTACTATAATTTTTGTTAATATATATGGAAAAAAATATAAAAATAAAAATGATAATAATGTAATTATAGTTTCAAGTATATTACCTGTTATTTCATTATTATTACTTTTACTATGGACAAATAATATAACATTAATATTATATAATTTTTGTTATGTAATATTTACAGCAATACTTACATTAACTAGAGAAATTAGATTATTTAACTTATCAGATAGCAGTATAGTAGATAGAGAAAATCAAACTGAATTTTTTTCAGGTAGAGAGTGCATATTAAACTTAGGTAGAATAACAGGATATTTAATGCTTTTAGTAGCAGGTGTTACTGGAAATCCAATAATATTAAATATTGTAACGATTTTATTAACACTATCAATATTAATAATGGGATTAAATATAAGAAAAATTGAAAAATTTGAAAAGTAAAATAAAAATTTCAATTGTATAATATGCGAAATATTATGTTAATATTAATTTTTTATTAAAATATGATTACATTAATGCTGATGAAAAATAATTGTGATATAATATAAAAAAATATGGAAGGAGAAAGCATATGGATGATTATGATAAAAAAAGAGACGAAGCATATTTTGAAAGAATAAATGAAAAAAACGAAATGATAATGTTAGGAAAGGACTTAAGTGTATATAAAAAAATAGCTAGAGATGCTTTAATGAGTTGGAATGGATTATCAAAAGAAGAAGCAACAAATAAGGTTAGAGAAGAAAGCAATGAAGAATTAGAATCACAAGTATATGCACAAGGTTCAATAAAATATGCACTAGAAGGAATAGTAGATTGGAATAATAGGTTTTATCAAGAAAATCAAAAAAAATTTGCGGTAGATTGTACCAAATACTTAATTAGTGAAAAAGATTTCAGCGAAATGCAAGATGAAATTATGAATGGTGGATATGAATATGATGACTATTATAACTACACATTAGCAGAAATTGGGAATAAATTACCATTTGGAAAATATCTTTTCACAGACGAAAATTATGAACACTATATACGACCAGGTAATGATGAAAAAAATGATATGATTTTATCAGCATTATCTCATATACATGATGGATGGGTAAAAGACAATCAAAAGAAATTTATGGCAAGAGATAAAAAATACCAACACATGCCACTTGAGTTAATTGGGTGGGATGAGGCTAAAAGTGATTTATTATTTTTAGGGCCAATATTAAATGCAATGGATGTTGAATATAATATAGCATCATTAGAAGAAGCATATGATAACAAAGTAAAAGAGTTCTTTAGAACAAAAAACATTAAGGAAATTAGTCAATTAACAGGAGAAATAACAAAAGGGGCAGAATTTTATCCAGCTTTGGAAGGACAAGATGATATTTTACAAGCATTACAAGATTCACAATTTGTCTCAGAAACTGTAATACCTTCTATACAAGAAAAAGGTATTGGAGCAGATAAGAATGCTATGGATAGAATTGAACAATGGAAAGAAAGAAGTTCAAAATTAGCAGCAGCAAGAGCAAGAAAAAAAGAATTACAAAAAGAGGCTGAGTTAATAACTGAAACTGAAAAAATAATTGATGCAAAAGAAAACGATGGAAAAAGCATTGAGTAAATAAGGAGATACTTATGGAAAAAAATATTGAGCAAAATTCATTAATTAAAGTTAATGAGAAAAGTTTATTTTATAAAATAAAAAGATTTTTTATGAATTTATTTAAAAAGAATACAAATTATGAAGAAACACAGACACAAAGTATAGAAAATATTATACAAGATAAATCTAAAACACAAAAACAAGATTTTAGAGAAACAATAAAACAAGTTGAAACAGAAGAAACTAAATTATTAAAACTTCAGAAACAATTTGATAATGGAGAGATAACAGAAGAAGAATTATCTCAAAAGCAAATAGAAGATTTGTTAAATTTATATAACCAACAAATAAATGAATTAGAAAAATCTAATAATTTAAGAAAAGAAAAAATATTAAAATATAAAAGTAAAATGCAAAGTGTATAAATTGTTCTAATACGACCTCTATGCGAATAAAATTAAACAAAAAAGTTCGTATGGAGGTTATAATATGCGAAATATAAATCATTAAAAGAGATTAAAAGTCATAAAAGGCTTTTAATCTCTTTTAATGATTTATATAATTTTCTATTAATGAATAATTCTATTATACACATACCTAATAAAATAAACTCTATTACTATTAATTCATATTTAGTTAGTATTAATGTAAATGCAGCACTTCCTATCAACGAAAATACTTTCTTATATATTTCCATATCTACCATCACTTTTTGTTGTTCTTCTTTACTTGTATTTTCAAGTGCCACATCTTCTAAATAAACTTTAAAAGAATCTCGAGTTGCTAGAATTAAGAAAAATCCCATTGACATTATAATTACTTTATAAGTTATATTTACATTTAAAAAGTGACCTATAATTAATAGTGTAAAAGCTAAAATTAAGAATAATGTTATTATTATATTCATTTTATGTTTGACCTTTTTATACAATTTTCCAAAAATTATATTTCCTAATAGCCTTGAAATTCTTGAGATAAATACAATTATTGTAATATAATATGTTAGCATTTCTGTTGATAAGACTTTTTGAAAATCATATTGCATAAACAATTTACTATTATTTTGTCCAAGTGTTATTATTGTAGTTGATATTGCAAAAGATATTATTATTAACAAAGTTATTTTGTTTAAATTTGTTTTTACATTAATATTTTTTTGAACTTCAGCATTATTTTCAACTTTTGCTTCAAAAAATAAAAATGACATACCAAACATTATAACACATAATAATATTTGTAAATACATAGGTAAATAATTATTTAAATTAAACAAGTACCCAGATAAAAGTGATGTTATTATTGTTGTAGTTGAATACATTATTTTAGTTCTATTTCTTATTTTGAAATAATCTGAGCCTTTATCTATAGACTGCAAATTATTTTTCAAAACAATTAATGCCATATGTAAGAATATAAAAGCTAATTCAAAAACAATTCTATAAAAACAAATTATAGAGAATTGATTAGAAAATGTTAAAATTACAGCAGATATTAACAATAGAAATGATCCTAATCTTAGAGATTTAATATTTCCTATTTTATTTGATATATTAAGTAACACTTTTCTACTTAATATTCCAACTATCATTGAAAGCATTGTCATAAACTGAATTTGACTTGCATTTAGTCCTTTAGTAATTGTTAAAAATAATGTATCTATAGGTACTAAAAAAATCAAGTCATCTGAAAATGCAGAAAATAGTGGTTGAATTTTTATACTTCGATTAATTTTCTTTATATCTTGTTCCATATATTCCCCCTAATTATTGTTACATATTTTGTCGAAATATTATACTTATATTATCATATAATTCTTTTATTAGCAATTAATTGTATATGAAAGTATTAAAGAAAATATCCAAAAGTGAAATTTATCACATTTCTTATGTGTGGATAGTAATAGGGATTATTTTAATAGTATTTCCTATATTAGCATTAAAGCAGAGAATAAAAAAAATTTTTAAAATATATATTGACAAAAAGAAAAACAAATATTATAATCAAACAAAAGTTCAAAATAAAAAAGATTTAATTAATTATAGTAAAGGGTAGCAATTTTTTATGAAATGCAATATAGGAGTGTGATAATAATGGAAACACAAAAAACATATGAGATTTTTACTGATGCGAGTTTTGATGATGTAGCTAAAGTAGGAACTTATGCTATTGTTATCATGCAAGAAAATAAAATAGTAAGAATCATTGCAAAAAAATGTAATGTTCAATTAGAAAATTCAATAGAATGTGAAGTGTTTGCTGTTTTTCAGGCTATCAATCTTATACAAGGAAGTTTATTAAAGAAGAACATAACTCAAAAATTTTGGTTAAGAACAGATTGTGTTGTAGCAAGAGATTTTTTTATTGAAAATGAAAAGAAAATAAAAGTTTTTGAAAACAATTTAACATTATTAAATACAATTAAGCAAACTTATGAAAGAATCAAAAAAGTATTATCTAAAAAAGATTGTAGTTTTAGGCTTAAGTGGATACCGAGAGAGATAAATAAGGTTGCACACAAACATGCATATTCAGCGTTTCAAAAACTCAAGACAATAAATAGTAAAAAAGATATTGTGCTAATAGATAAATATTCATTTTTAAGATTATTACAAGAATTTAATTCAAAAGAATATAAAGTAATATCATATATATTTAAAAATGCAAATGAACAAAAATTAATTTTAAAAACTCAAAGTAAAATAGCAGAAAAATTAGAATTATCAACATATAGTATAAATAAAATTTTTAAAAAATTTATAAAATTAAATATATTAGGAAAAATAAAAAATGGAAAGTATATTTTGCTAATATAAAGAATTAAATATTTTAGTTAAAACTATTCTTGAAAAAGAGAATAGTTTTTATTTAAGTCCATTGTTCTAATACAACCTCTATGCGAATAAAATTAAACAAAAAGTTCGTATGGAGGTCATAATATGCGAAATATATC
>CANPWI010000065.1 GCA_947584125.1 uncultured Clostridia bacterium | reverse complement strand
CCTATGAATAAAGAGGAATATGAAGAATTTTGTAATGAATTAATATCTGCAGAGGTAGTAACATTACATGAATTTGAGAAAAGAGAAATATTTGAAGGTTGTATGCCTATAGAAATAATGGCAAAAAGGGGAATAGATACTTTAAGATTTGGACCATTAAAGCCAGTTGGTTTTACAGATAAAAGAACTGGAAGAAGACCTTATGCTGTAGTACAATTAAGGCAAGATAATAAAGAAGGTACATTATATAATATGGTTGGTTTTCAAACAAATTTAAAGTTTGGAGAACAAAAAAGAGTATTTTCAAAAATTCCAGGTCTTGAAAATGCTGAATTTATGAAATATGGTGTTATGCATAGAAATACATATATAAACTCTACTAAATTGTTAGATGAAACATATAATTTAAAAGAAAATAGCAACATATTTTTTGCAGGTCAAATAACAGGAGTGGAAGGGTATGTTGAATCAATAAGTTCAGGATTAGTTGCAGGAGTAAATGCAGTAAGAAAAATTAATATGCAGGAAAAAATAATATATCCTAATACCACTATAATAGGTGCACTTGCAAAGTATGTATCAACACCTAATAAACAATTTCAACCAATGAATGCAAATTTTGGAATATTACCACAGTTAGAGGAAAGAATTAAAGATAAAAAGGTTAAATATGGAAAGCTTGCAGATATTGCTTTAAAGGATTTAAATGAATTATTAATAAATATATAAAAGGAGAAAATAATGTTTAACATAGAAGCTGAATTAAAGAAACTACCTAACAAACCAGGTGTATACATTATGAAAGATAAAGATGATAATATTATATATGTTGGTAAAGCTGTAGTTTTAAAAAATAGAGTTAGACAATATTTTAGAAAAAATAAGAAAACAAAAAGAATTCAAAATATGGTATCTTTAATAGACCATTTTGAATATATTGTAACAGATAACGAAGCTGAGGCATTAATTTTAGAGTGTAATTTAATTAAGGAAAATATGCCAAAATTTAATGTATTATTAAAAGATGATAAAACATATCCTTACATAAAGATAGATGTAAAATCGGACTACCCTAATGTTATTATCACAAGAAGATTACAAAATGATGGAGCAAAATATTTTGGCCCTTATGCAAATCCAGGTGCAGCAAAAGAGATGGTTGATTTTATAAAACAAAAATATAAAATTAGACAATGCAAAAATTTTAAATCACAGACAAGAGTATGCTTAAATTATCACATAAAAAGATGCTTAGGCCCTTGTATGGGTTATATTTCTAAAGAGGAGTATAAAAAGCAAATAGATGAAATAATTATGCTACTTGAAGGAAAAACAGATAAAATAATTAAGTTACTTGAGGAAGATATGAAAAAAGCATCTGAAAATATGGAGTATGAAAAGGCAGCATATATAAGAGATAAGAAAATAGCAATAGAAAGAATATCAGAAAAACAAAAGGTATCTAATATTTCAGAAAATAGTATAGATGTTATTGGAATAGCTAAAAATGAAAGATTAGTATGTGTAGAAATATTTTTTGTTCGTGGTAGTAAAATGATAGGAAGAGAACATTATTTCTTTGATAATTTACAAGAAATGAATGATGAAGAAATTATTTCAGGTTTTATAAAACAATACTATATAAATAAAGAAACAATTCCATCTAAAATTATGATTCAAGAAGAAATAGAAGATAAAGATATAATAGAAAAATTACTTACAGAGAAACTTGGAAAAAAGGTAGAAATAAAGTCACCACAAAAGGGAGAAAAGCTAAGATTTGTAGAAATGGCAGAAAAAAATGCAAAAGTAACACTAGATAATAAAGAAAAAGAAAACAATGATATTTTAGGAGAACTAAAAGAAATATTAAATGTTGAAAAAATACCTAGAAAAATAGAAACTTTTGATATTTCAAATATTTCAGGAGAATTTGTAGTTGCTGGAATGAGTGTATTAAAAGATGGAAAAGTAAATAAGAAATTATCAAAAAGATTTAAAATAAAAACTGTTCTTGGTCAAGATGACCCAAAATGTATGGAAGAGATAATAACTAGAAGATTAAAACATTCCATAGATGACCCTAAGGGAGCATTTGGAGATTTACCTGATGCAATTTTTGTAGATGGTGGTATTACTCAAATAAAAGCAGCTAAAAGAGCTATTGAAAAATACAATTTAGATATACCTATATTAGGAATGGTAAAAGATGATAAACACAGAACAAGAGCATTAATAGATGAAAATAGAAAAGAAATGAATTTATCAGAAACACTAAAAAATACTTTAACACATTTTCAAGATACAGTGCATGATACAGCAATTAGTTATCATAGAAAATTAAGAGATGCACAAATGAAAAAATCATTATTAGACGAAATTAGTGGTATAGGTGATGTAAAAAAGAAATTATTACTAAAAAAATTTGGAAGTGTAGAAAATATTAAAAATGCAAAAATAGAAGAAATAGAAGAGGTAAAAGGTATAAATAAAGAATTAGCTAAAAAAATAAAAGAAAATTTAAATAAATAAAATATTTTGTCTTACGAATTATTAAAAAATAAATGCAAAATTGGAATAATAATATTTTCCCAAGAATATATATTAATAAAAATATATAAAAGGGGGAAATTTATATGGAATATGCAAAAGATGAGATTTTTAATATTAGGTACAATAGTTTAAAAGGTACTTTAGAATATGGGACAAGCAGTAATAAAAAGAAAATTAGAAAATTTATAAAAAAACACAAGGTTGTATTTGGTTTAAGTATAGTTGCTATAATTTTATCAATATCAAATATAATTATGATTATTAATTTTATAAATGAAATAACAAAAATAGCAATATAAAAGCAGTAGAAGGAAAAATTTAAAGGAGTATTTATGGAAATAGTAGTAGGAAAAACATCTGGATTTTGTTATGGAGTAAAAAATGCAGTTGATAAAACAAGAGAACAATTAGAAAATATGCAAGAAAATGTATATTGTTTAGGAGAATTAATTCACAACGAAAATGTAATTAATGAGCTAGAAAATAAAGGCTTAGTTATAATATCTGATATTAATGAAGCAAAAGAAAATTCTAAAGTAATTATTAGAGCTCATGGAATATCAAAAGATGTATATGAAAAGGCTGAAAAAAGGCATGTTAAACTAATAGATTTAACATGCCCTAAAGTGCTATCTATTCATAAAATGGCAGAAAAATTAAAACAAGAAAATAAATATATAATTTTAGTGGGAAAAAAATTACACCCAGAAATAATAGGTAGTATTAGTTTTTGTGGCGAAAAATCTATTGTAATTGAAAATAAGGATGAGATAGAAGATGTAGTAAAAAGTGTTAAAAAAGATAGAATTCAAAATATTGCCGTATTGTGTCAAACTACTTTTTCTGTAAGTAAATTTCAAGAAATGATAGATATATTAAAGGAAAAATGTGAAGATTCTAATATAAACTTAGAGGTATATAATACTATATGCAGTGCAACAAATTTAAGACAAAATGAAACAAAGGAGTTAGCAAAGCAAGTTGAATATATGATAATTGTAGGAGGAAGCAAAAGTTCTAATACGCAAAAATTATATGAGGTTGCAAAAACAGAAAATGAAAATGTAATTTTGATAAATGATAAAAATCAATTACCATTAGATACTATAAAAAAATATAATAATATTGGAATTATGGCTGGAGCATCAACACCAGATAATGTAATACAAGAAATTATAACAGAACTACAAAAAGATTTGACTTTTTGTTAAATAAAATGTATAATGTTTATACTAATTTAATTAAAGAATGTCAATAGGAGAGAAAAATGAATTTAGCAAATAATTGGAAAGATTATGAAATACTAGATATGGCAGACGGTCAAAAATTAGAAAGATGGGGAAATGTAATTTTATCAAGACCTGATCCACAAATTATTTGGAAAGATAAAAGTTTTCCAGATAAATGGAAAACTGCAAATGCAAAATATAATAGAAGCAAAACAGGTGGAGGAAGCTGGGAATATAAAGGAAAAATACCAAGTAAATGGCAAATAAAGTATAAGAATTTAACATTTAATATAAAACCAATGGGATTCAAACATACAGGGCTATTTCCTGAACAAGCTGTTAATTGGGATTGGATGATAGAAAAAATAAAAAAAGAAAAAAGAGAAATAAAGGTACTTAATCTTTTTGCATATACAGGTGGAGCAACAGTTGCGTGTTTATCTGCAGGAGCTAGTGTATGCCATGTAGATTCATCAAAAGGAATGGTATCATGGGCAAAAGAAAATGTTATTTCTTCTGGATTAGAAAAAAGACCAGTTAGATATATTATAGATGATGTTAAAAAATTTGTATCAAGAGAAATTAGGAGAGGTAATAAATATGATGCAATAATAATGGATCCACCTTCTTATGGAAGAGGTGCAAATGGAGAAGTATGGCAATTTGAAGAAAATATATCAGAACTTGTTAATTTATGTATGAATGTTCTTTCTGATAAACCTCTATTTTTCTTAATAAATTCATATACTACAGGTATTTCATCTAAAGTTTTAGAGAATTTATTAAGATTATCTATTAATAAAAAATATAAAGGAAAATTTTCAGCAGGAGAAATAGGTATACCAATGTCTAATTCTGAGCTTGTACTTCCTTGCGGTATATATGGAAGATGGGAAAGCTAAAAAATGGAGAAAGAAATGGTAGATTTAAATGTAATATATGAAGATAATCACATTATTGTAGTAGAAAAAATGCCAAATATTCCTTCACAAGAAGATAAAACTGGTGATGAGGATATGCTTACTATTATAAAAAAATATTTAAAAGAAAAATATAATAAACCTGGAAATGTTTACTTGGGATTAGTACATAGATTAGATAGACCAACTGGGGGAGTTATGGTTTTTGCTAAAACATCAAAAGCAGCATCTAGATTAAGTGAACAAATTAGAGAAAAGAAATTTGAAAAAGAATATTTGGTAATTGCAGATGGAAAATTTAGTGAACCTATAGGAATAATGGAGGATTATCTATTAAAAAATGAAAAAACAAATACAAGTAAAGTAGTAGACAGCAATACTAAAAATGCTAAATTTGCAAGTTTAAAATATGAGGTTATAAAATATCAAGAAGATATAAATTTATCAGTTGTAAAAGTAAAATTATATACAGGAAGACATCATCAAATTAGAGTACAATTTGCTTCAAGAAACCATAGTATAACTGGTGACCAAAAATACGGAACAAGAGGAAGAGGCAAAAACTTAGCTTTATGGGCATATAAATTATCAATAATTCATCCTATAACAAAGGAGAAAATGACATTTGAGGTTATGCCAAAGATAGAAGGAAGTTGGAAGATTTTAGAAGAATAAATTAAAAAATATATTAATTTATGAAAATGAAATATCATTTTAAATAAAAAAGAAGGAGTTTTATGAGAGTTCTAATAACAGGAGGCTCTTCTGGAATTGGAAGAGATATTGCAAGAGAGTTTGCAAAAAGAGGATATGAACTTGTTTTAGTTGCAAAAAACGAGGACAAGTTATTACAAGTAAAAGAAGAATTAAATACAAAAGTAGATATAATTTCTATGGATTTGAGTAACAAAGAAAATGTTATAAAATTACATGATATGGTAAAAAATATTGACATTTTAATTAATAATGCAGGATTTGGAGTATTTGGAGAATTTACTAAAACAGACTTGAAAAAAGAATTAGAATTAATTGATACAAATATTACAGCAGTGCATATTTTAACGAAATTATATTTACAAGATATGAAAAAACAACAAAGTGGTCAAATATTAAATGTAGCATCTATTTCTGGTTTTATGCCAGGCCCATTAATGGATGCATATTATGCATCAAAAGCTTATGTTGTAAGATTATCAGAAGGAATTTATGAAGAATTAAAAAAGGAAAAATCAAAGGTCAAAATTAGTGTACTATGTCCGGGACCAGTAGAAACAAATTTTAATAATGTAGCAGATGTAAAATTTAAATTAAATTCTTTATCAAGCGAATATGTAGCAAAATATACTGTAAAGAAAATGTTAAAGGGTAAATTTATGATTATACCAGGATTGAAAATAAAATTTGTAAAAATACTAGCTAAAATTAGTCCAAATAATATAACAAGTAAAGTTGTATATAAAATGCAAGAAAGAAAAAGAAAATAATTAAAAAATATTATGAAAATTAAAGAAATATTATAAAATTTTATGTAAAAGATTTAATAGCAATAGAAAAAAGGTAGATAAGATTACTTTATTCTTATCTACCTTTTTGTAATATTAATTTAAAAGCATATCTCCAATGTGAGTAACTGTTCCAGCACCTAGTGTTAATACTAGGTCATCCTTTTTACAGTTAGCTTTTAAATATGTAACTATATCATCAAAGTCTTGTATAAAAATAGCTTTGTTATGCTCTAAAGAATTAATTTTATCTACTAAATCTTTAGAAGAGATATTATAAATATTATTTTCTCTTGCAGCATAAATATCTGTAATAATTATATTATCAAATGATAATAAAGAATTTGCAAATTCATCTAATAAACTTTTTGTTCTTGAGTATGTATGAGGTTGAAAAACTACCCAAGAAGAATTATAACTTTTATTTTTTATTGAGCTTGCTGTTGCTGTTATTTCAGTTGGGTGATGACCATAATCATCATAAACAGAAACATTATTAAATGAACCTTTATATTCTAATCTTCTAGATGCACCGGTAAATTTTAAAAGTGCAGATTTAATAAAAGATTTATCAATACCATAATAATTACATAAACTAATACAAGCTAATGCATTTAAAACATTATGCCTTCCTGCTACAGATAATTTTATATTACTATATAAATTATTTTTATAATATACATCAAATGATGCAAAACCATTATTATCAAATATAATATTTTTCGCAGTAAAATCAGCTGTATCATTATTAATTCCATAAGAAATTACATTGCAATTTACAAAATTTTTTAAAGCTAAACAGTTTTCATCATCAGCATTTACAACAAGTAGACCATCATTTGGTAATAATTTTACATATTTAATAAAAGCATTTTTAATATTATCAAAATTTTTAAAATAATCTAAATGGTCATTGTCTATATTTAATATTATTTCAGACTTAGGTCTAAATTTTAAAAAACTTTCAACATATTCACAAGCTTCTATTATAAAATATGGACTATTACCAATTCTATAATTTCCATCCAATTCTTTTAAGTCAGCACCTACTTGTATACTTGGGTCATAACTTGCTTCTAAAAAACAGCAAGAAACCATAGATGTAGTTGTTGTTTTACCATGTGTTCCAGAAATTCCAATAGTATTTTCAAAAGATTTTGTAAGCTCACCTAGAAAATTAGCTCTTTCTATAGTTTCTATTCCCATATTTTTAGCTTCAACAAGTTCAGGGTCATCTTTAGAAATAGCTGCAGTATAAACAACAAGGTCACATTTCTTTATATTATCTAAATCGTGACCAATAGTTACTTTAATACCATGCAAATTAAGTTTATCAGTAGTTTCAGAAGCGGTAGCATCAGAACCTGTAACTTTAAAATTCCAATGATGTAAAATTTCAGCTATTCCGCTCATACTAACTCCGCCAATTCCAATAAAATGTATATGTTTATATTTTTTTATATTATCAATATTTGGCAAATCTATCACTCTTTCTTATAAATTTAACACAATTTATTATACACTTATATGTATAAAAATTCAATATATTATATGCCTTAACTATGCTTTTTTTGCAAAAAA
>CANPWI010000064.1 GCA_947584125.1 uncultured Clostridia bacterium | reverse complement strand
AAAAAAAATGGTTGTAAAATGTATAAAATATTGGTATACTTATAATACAAAATAAGTATATCAATTTTTTTAGGAGGTATTTTATTATGGATAATGAAGAAAAAGAAATTTTAGAGGTAGAACAAGTTAATAATGAAGAATCAGGAGAAAATGGCATAAAAATAGCAGATGATGTTGTAGCTGTTATAGCAGGTGTTGCTGTATCAGAGGTACAAGGTGTTGCTGCAATGGCAGGAGGAATAGCAGGAGGAATTTCAGAGGTATTTAGTGGCAAGAAAAATATGGCAAAAGGTATTAAAGTAGAACTTGGAGAAAAACAAGCTAAGATAGATGTTAATATAATTGTTGAATATGGTGCAAGAATTCCAGATGTTGCATTTGAAATTCAAAGTAGAGTTAAAAAGTCTGTAGAAACAATGACAGGATTAAAAGTTTCAGAGGTTAATGTTCATGTACAAGGAGTTAAAACAGAAATTCCTAAACAAGAAAAAGAAGAAATTGTAGAAAATGAAAAAGATAATGATAAGGATGAAGAAAAAAGCGATAATTAGTATTAAGTAATAAATATGGAGGAAAAAATGAAATTTTTAGATAAAGCAAGTTTGATATTATTTTCATTTTTAGTTTTAGTACTATCAATGATAATGTGTTTATTAATGATTGGTTGGGTATCAGTTGGAGATATTAATTGGGTATTAAATTGGATTTTACAAAATAGTTTAGCATCAAAAATTACAATAGGAGTATGCATAGTATTAATACTTTTAGCAGTAAAATGTATATACTTTATGCCAAGCAGTAAAAATAAAAAAGAAAATGACAAGGGTGTATTATTAGAAAACAATGATGGTAAATTATTAATTACTAAAGAAACTATTGAAAATATAGTAAATAGTGTAGCAAAAGGTTTTGAATCTACTCAAAATGTTAAAACAGATGTTATTATTAGTGAAGATAATAAACTAAACATAAATGTTAAATTATTGGTATTACCAAATACAGTTATAAAAGACTTATCTTCTAATTTACAATCAAGAATAAAAGATGTTGTTTCAAATGCAGCCGGATTAAATATTGAAAAAGTTAATATTGTTGTAAAAAATATAGCAGAGGAAAAAGAAAAGCAAGAAAACGACTAAAAGGAGGAATACATAAATGGAAGATTTCAAAAAAACAATATATGAGTATAGAGGAGCAATAATAGGAGCTATAGTTGCAATAATAATTCTATTTACTCAATTATATAAATTAATAATAGGAATTATACTAATAGGAATGGGAATATTTGTAGGAAATTATGTTCAAAAAAATAAATATGATGTAAAACAAAAAATTAAAAACTTTATAGATAAATTATAGAAAGGACTAATATAATGAGTAGGTCAATTTCAAGAGAATTAGCATTTAAGTTGTTATATAGTATGGAAATTCAAAATGATAGTAGTATAGAACAAGTAGAACTATATATTGAGAATAATGAAATAACTGATGAAAAAACAAAAAAGTATATAAAAGATGTTGTAAAAGGAGTTTATGATAACAAAGAACAAATATCTAAACTTATATCAGAAAACTTACAAAGTAAATGGGAAATAAGTAGAATATCAAAAATAGATTTAGTTCTTTTAGAACTTGCTATATATGAAATTGAATATAAAAAATTACCATATAAAATAGCTATAAATGAAGCAGTTGAACTTGCAAAATTATATGGACAAGATTCATCTTCTTCATTTATAAACGGAGTATTAGCTACAATTGTTAAGAAAAATGGAGAGTAAAAATGAAAATAGAAGCAATATCTGTAACTGATTTGAATAGATATATAAAAGAAAAAGTAGCAGATGATGAATATTTAAAGCATGTATTTGTAAAAGGCGAAATATCAAATTTTAAACATCATTATACAGGCCATATGTATTTTACTTTAAAGGATGAAAACTCTTTAATTAAATGTATAATGTTTAAATCATACACAAATAATTTAAATTTTATTCCGAAAGATGGAATGAAGGTAATGGTATTAGGAACAGTATCTGTATTTGAAAGAGATGGAGTATATCAAATATATTGTCAAGCAATGCAAGAAGATGGAATGGGAAATCTTCATACACAATATGAAAAATTAAAAAATAAACTTGAGCAAGAAGGATTATTTGATGAAAAATATAAAAAGAAAATTCCATTTATGCCAGAAAAAATTGGTGTATTAACTTCAAAAACAGGTTCTGTTATTCGTGATATTATAAATGTTAGTACTAGAAGAAATCCAAATGTTTATTTAAGATTATTACCAGTACCAGTACAAGGAGAAGGAGCAGGAGAAAAAATTGCAAAAGGAATAAAATTAATGAATGAAAAAAAATTAGCAGATGTAATAATTATTGCAAGAGGTGGAGGTTCACTTGAAGATTTATGGCCATTTAACGAAGAAATTGTTGCAAGAGCAATTTTTGAGTCAGAAATACCAGTTATTTCAGCTGTAGGTCATGAAACAGATTTTACAATTGCTGATTTTGTTTCTGATTTAAGAGCACCAACACCATCTGCAGCAGCAGAACTTGCTGTTCCAAATATTATAGATGTAGAAGCTAAAATATTAAACTATAAAAATAAATATAAAATTTTATTAAAAAGAAAAGTAGAATTAATGAAACTTCAATACGAAAAGTGCATAAATTCTAAAGGATTTAATAAACCGGTTCAAATAGTTCAAGATAATTATATTAGATTAGATAATATAAATAAAATTATGGAAAATAAAATTAAAGATAAATTAAATATCAAAAAAAATAATGCATTAACACTTATTTCAAAGTTAGATACATTAAGTCCACTTAAAACTCTTACAAGAGGATTTTGTATTACTGAAAAAGAAGGAAAAATAATAAAATCAATTAAACAATTAGAAGCAGGAGAATTAGTAAAAATTAAATTTACAGATGGTGAAAAACAGGCGAAAATAATATAATGTATAGGAAGGTAGAAAATGAAAGAAGGAAAAGTTAGTTTTGAAGAAATTATGGAAAAACTAGAAAGTATTGCTCAAGATTTAGAAAAGGGAGATTTAAGTCTTGAAGAATCTATAGAAAAATTTGAAGAAGGAATGAAACTATCAAAAGAATGTAGTAAAATACTAGAAAACGCAGAAAAGAAAATTAATATATTAATTGAAAATGAAGATACAATAAAAGAAGAAAGTTTTGTATCAACAGAAGAATAAACATAAAAAAGGGGAAATTCTAAAATGAATAATTTTTTACTAGCAGTAACTAATAAATACATTTATATACCATTTTTACTTTGGCTTTCAATACAAATTTTCAAAGTAATATGGGATTTAGTAAAAACAAAACAATTTAATTTTAAAAGAATAATGGGAGCAGGAGGAATGCCAAGTTCTCATACAGCTATTGTAACATCACTTTCAACAATGATAGGTAGAAGTCAAGGTTTTGATTCACCTATTTTTGCATTGTCATTTGTATTTTCATTAGTTGTTATGTATGATGCAGCAGGTGTAAGAAGAGCAGCAGGAAAACAAGCAAAATTATTAAATAAAATAGTTAATACACCAGGTCTTTCATCTTTACAAGTACAAGAAAAATTAGTAGAAGTATTAGGTCATACACCAGTAGAAGTAATGGTGGGAGCAATAATAGGTATATTAGTTGGAAGCATAGTTTAAGTATAATTTCTTTGTATATATAATAAAGGAGATGAAAACATGCAAACAGATATAGAAATTGCAAGAAATGCTAAGTTAAAGAAAATAAATGAAATAGCAAAAGAATTAAATATAGATGATGATTATATTGAAAACTACGGAAATTATAAAGCAAAAATTTCAAATAAAATTTTTAATAAATTGAAAGACAAAAAAAATGGAAAATTAATACTTGTAACAGCTATAAATCCAACACCATTAGGAGAAGGAAAAACAACAATATCTATTGGACTAGCAGATGGATTACACAAAATAGGAAAAAAATCTATATTAGCATTAAGAGAACCATCACTTGGTCCTGTATTTGGAATTAAAGGAGGAGCAACAGGAGGAGGAAAAGCACAAGTAGCTCCTATGGAAGATATAAACCTTCATTTTACAGGAGATATTCATGCTATAACATCAGCTAATAACCTTATTTCAGCAGTTATTGATAATCATATATATTTTGGAAATGAATTAAAATTTAAAAAAGTAGTTTGGAAAAGATGCTTAGATTTAAATGATAGACAATTAAGAAAAATACAAACAGGTTTATCTGAAGAAAAAAATATAGTACCAAGAGAAGATGGATTTGATATAAGTGTTGCATCTGAAATAATGGCGATATTATGCTTAGCAGAAAATTTAGAAGATTTAAAAAGGCGACTTTCAAATATTATAGTAGGATATAATGAAGAAGGAGAAAAAATTACTGTAAAAGATTTAAAAATAGAAGGAAGTTTAGCAGTACTTTTAAAAGATGCAATTAATCCAAATATTGTACAAACATTAGAAAACAATCCTGCAATTATTCATGGTGGTCCATTTGCTAATATTGCTCATGGTTGTAATAGTATAATTGCAACAAAAATGGCATTAAAACTTGCTGATTATACAGTAACAGAAGCAGGATTTGGTGCAGACTTAGGAATGGAAAAATTTTTAAATATTAAATGCAGAAAAGCTGGAATAAAACCAAATGTTATAGTTTGTGTTGCAACAATAAAAGCACTTAAATATCATGGAGGAGTTGCAAAAGAAGATATATTTAAAGAAAATATTCAAGGATTAGAAAAAGGAATGAACAATTTATTTAAACATATTCATAACATAAAAGAAGAATTCGGATTAAATGTAATTGTTGCGATAAATAAATTTAAAGAAGATTCAAATCAAGAAATTGAATATTTACAAGAAAAATTAAAACAAAAAAATATACAAATGAGTTTGGTACAAGCATGGGAATATGGAGGAGAAGGAGCAGAAGATTTAGCAGAGAAAGTAGTAAATATGTGTGAAGAAAATGATAATTTTAAATTTACATATAATGTAGAAGAAAAAATACAAACTAAAATAGAAAAAATTGCTAAAAATATATATGGTGCTGAAAATGTTGAATATTCAGAAGAAGCAGTAGAAAAAATAAAAGAAATAGAAAAATTAGGATATTCTAATTTACCAGTATGTATTGCCAAAAATCAATATTCTTTTTCAGATGATGCAAAAAATTTAAGTTGTGATACTCCATTTAATATACATGTAAATGATATTGTATTAAAAGCAGGTGCAGAATTTATAGTTGTTTTAACAGGTAAAATATTTACAATGCCTGGATTACCAAAGAAACCATCTGCAGAAAAAATAGATATAGATGAAAAAGGAAATATATTAGGGATATTTTAAAGTGTATAATTTCACCAATATTGGTTAAAATATTAAAAAATATTATAATCAATAAAAGGTGGAATTTTTTTATGTTAAAAAATAAGTTAAATCAAAAAATTAATGTAAATAAAAAAGCAATTTTAATAATAAGTTTATTATTTACATTTTTTTTAATATATAACATTTTTTGTTATACAAATAATCAAGTAGAAGCATTATCAAGATATGGTTCAAGAGGAAATGAAGTAATACAAATACAAACAAAATTAAAAAGATGGGGATATTATACAGGAAGTATTGATGGAATATATGGAAGCAAAACTGTAGAAGCGGTAAAATATTTTCAAAGAAAAAATGGACTAACAGTAGATGGAATAGCAGGAACAAAAACACTTTCGGCAATGGGGATTACATCTAGTAGTTCATCTAGTGGGTCTACAAGTTCATCATCAAATGTAAATTTATTATCAAGACTAATATATGGTGAAGCAAGAGGAGAGCCATATGCTGGACAAGTAGCAGTAGGAGCAGTTGTACTAAATAGAGTAAAAAGTTCTTCATTTCCAAATACAATTTCAGGAGTAATATATCAGTCAGGTGCATTTGATGCAGTTTCAGATGGTCAAATAAATTTATCTCCAAATTCAACTGCTAAAAGTGCAGCACAAGATGCAATAAATGGTTGGGATCCATCTTATGGTGCAATTTATTATTTTAATCCAAGTACAGCAACAAATAAATGGATTTGGTCAAGACCTTTAACAGTTACAATAGGAAAACACAGATTTTGCAAATAATTTTTATAAAAGTAGGTATAATAAGTTTTATAAACCAAAAGGAGGAAAAGAAATATGAAAAGAATACTTAGTATAGTATTAATACTATTTTTAATTATGGGGATTTTAGGAAACACAAAAGTTTTTGCAGAAGAATTAGATACATTAGAGGTAGATGTTACAAAAACAACAGTTAGACCTGGAGAAGATGTTACATTAAATATAAACTTTGGTAAACAATTAGGAGCATATACTTTTGACATTGCTTATGATAGTGATATTTTTGAATATCAATCTGTAGAAGGTGGAACAGCAAATGATACAAAAGAAAAAGTAAGAGTAGCATACTATGATACAGAAGGAGGAACAAATCCAAGAGAAAGTATGAGCATTACATTTAAAGCAAAAGAAGATATAACAACAATAAATCCAACAGAATTTATGATTACAGCAGAAGGTTTAGCAAATGCAGATGCATCAGTAACTTATGATAATATTACTATAGCAATTGTTAAAAATATAACAGTATCACCTGAATATATTGATTATACATTAAATTTACAATATACAGGAGATATAATTAAAGGTGAAGAAAAAGAAATGACAATATCTTATTCTTCACCAATAGGAAAATATTATGAAAAAGCAAGATTAGTTGCTACAAGTACAGAACCTGCAGAAGCAACTCTAAAGTTATTAGCAACAGATGAAGAAGGTACAGAAATTGATATTTTAAAAAGTGGATGGGGAGATACTCAAGGATATGAAATTGGTGGTGAAGAAGTTTCACAAACATTAAATGTTAGAGCATTATTTAGTGATGTAGGAGAATATACAATAACACTAAAATTAATAGATAGAGAAAATGGAGATACTCAAATAGCAAGTAAAACATTTACACTTAATGTTAAAGAAGAAGGAGAAATAAGTGAAACACCAGGACAAGGAGAAACGCAAGAACAAGGACAAACACCAGAGCAAAGTCAAACAGATAATCAAAATGAAGAACAACCAAAACAAGAAAAACCACAAGAATTACCTAAAACAGGCACAAATATATATATTTCTGTAATAGCAGTAATAGTTTTATTAACAAGTTTATTTATATATTTCAAAAAAGAAAGTAAATAAGATTTTTCTTATTTACTTTCTATGGAGTATTAAATGAAAAATAAAAAGCAAAGAATTAATATTATAAATATGTTTATAATTACAATAATTATAGGAATTATTGTATGGTTTTGCGTTGAAGAATATAAAGAAATAAAAAATACAAATTATGAAATAGAAAATAAAATAAATAAAAATATAAATATAGTAAAAACAAGTACAAAAGAGATGAATGAAAAAGAAGAAAAGAAATATCCAAAAGAAGAAATTATAAATACCTATAAAGGATATAATATATGTGCAAAATTACAAATACCAGAAATTTCAGTAGAAACTTATGTAATTAGCGAATATTCAAAAACAGCATTAGATGTATCTAGCACAAAGTATTGGGGACCAGAACCAAATGAAATAGGAAATTTTTGCATTGCAGGTCACAATATAAAAAACATGTTTTATAATTTAAAGAAATTACAAACAGGTTCTAAAATGTTTTTATCTGATAACAAAATTGGAAAAGTTGAGTATGAGGTATATGACATATATAAAGTTAATCCAAAAGATGTAAGTGTATTAAACCAAAATACTAAAAAAAGAGAAATTACACTAATTACTTGTACAAATGATTCTTCACAAAGACTAATAATAAAAGCTTCGGAAATATAG
>CANPWI010000063.1 GCA_947584125.1 uncultured Clostridia bacterium | reverse complement strand
TGTATGAATTAGATACTTAATATAAGGAAGGAATAGTGATGTTATGGAAAATAAAGATAAAACCGAAAATAAAAAAGTAAAAAGTAAACATTTAAAAGAAAACAATAAAAAAGAAACAAAACCAATAATAGAAAAAATAGATAAAGAATTTAAGAGCAAACAAGAAATGCCAAAAAGAGAAAAAGAGAAAATAAACAAAGAAATATCTAAGAATATACTAATTGCCATTGGAATTATGTTATATTTTTATTTCATAAGTTTAGGTTCAGTTAATATACAAACAGAAATATTTTCAGTAGATTTAAGAGTATTTAGTATTGGAATATTATTAGGTGCAATAGTATTATTTGAAATAAGTTATAAAAAAGAAAATACAAAATTATGCATTTATGGAATAGAAGTGCTAGTACTTGCAATATTAACTTTATTTTTAATATATATATACACTATTTATCCAAATGCATTTAACCTAATATCAGCATGGATGTCACTTGGCTTTGCAATATATTATGTATCTAAAGGTATTGTTATATATAAAAAAATGGAAAAAGACTATTATAAAAGTTTAAGTGACATAAAAGAAATAGTAAAAAAGGAAAGTAAAAAAAGAAAATAATAACAAAAGGAGTGTTAAAAATTGATTAAAAGTATGACCGGATTTGGAAGAAGTACATATCAAAATGAAGGCAGAGAATACATAATAGAAATCAAATCAGTAAATCATAAATATTGTGATATAAGTATTAAAATTCCAAAAAGTATTAGTTATTTAGAAGAAAAAATAAAAAAAGAAATAATAAAATTTGTATCAAGAGGCAAAATTGATATTTATGTAAGTTTTAATAATAATAGTACTATAGGTAAAAATATTCAAATAAATAAAGAATTAGCTAAAATATATATAGAACAATTAAAAGAACTTGCTGAAGAGACTGGAGTAAATAAAGAAATATCTTTAACAGAAATTGCAAAATTACCTGATGTATTTATTGTAGAAAACAATATAGATGAAGAAATAATTTGGGACGAATTAAGTATTCCATTATCCGAAGCAATAGATAGCTTTATAAGTATGAGACAAATTGAAGGAAACAAAATGGCAGAAGATTTGATAAAAAGAAATGAGCAAATTAAAGAAAAAATAAAAAATATTTCTGAGCTATCTACTGGACTTATTGAGGAATATGTAGTAAAATTAGAAGGTAGGATAAAAGAAATATTAAAAACAGATGTTGTTGACAAAAATAGATTAGCAACAGAAATTGTAATCTATGCAGATAAATGTTCTATAGAGGAAGAAATTACAAGATTAAAAAGCCATACAGAACAACTAGACAAAATGTTAAAAGGTAATGCAGGAGGTAAAAAACTAGATTTTCTTATACAAGAAATGAATAGAGAAATTAATACAATAGGATCTAAAGCAAATAATATAGACATTACCAATTTAGTAGTAGAAATAAAAACAGAATTAGAAAACATAAGAGAACAAGTACAAAATATAGAATAAAATTTACAAAAGGGGGAAAAAATGCAACTTATAAATATTGGATTTGGAAACATTGTTTCTACAAATAGAATAATAGCAATAGTAAGTCCAGAATCGGCACCAATAAAAAGAATAATTCAAGAAGCAAAAGAAAAACAAGTAGCAGTTGATGCAACTTGTGGAAGAAGAACAAGAGCTGTAATTATAATGGATTCAGGGCATATAATATTATCTGCAATTCAACCAGAAACAATATCAGGAAGACTTGATAAAGATGTAGAAATTGAAGAAAATTAATAAAAAGGAGTGATTTATATGATGGTAAAACCATCTGTAACAGATTTATTAAAATTAGACAAAATAAATAACAGATTTGAATTAGTAGTAATAACTGCTAAAAGAGCAAGACAAATTAATTCTGGAGATAAACCAATGACTCAAGCAAATGAAGAATCAGCAGTAACACTTGCTGCAAATGAAATTGCTGAAGGAAAGGTGGAAATATGTTAGTAATATTATCTGGAGTAGCAGGAGCAGGAAAAGATACAGTAAAAAGAGAAATAGTAAAACGAATGAATTATGTTGTAACAATTCCATCATTAACTACTAGAGAACCAAGAAATGGTGATATACCAGGACAAACATATTACTTTGTTAAAAAATCAGAATTTGAAGAAATGATAAAAAATAATGAATTATACGAATATGATATACATCATAATAATTACTATGGTACTTCAAAAAAAATATTAAATGATGAAATTAACAAAGGTAATATTATTATAAAAGATATAGATGTTAATGGAACAGAAAATTTAGTAAACATATTCAAAAATGATATGAAAGTTGTTACTATTTTCTTAAAAGTTGAAAAAGAAGAATTAAGAAGAAGACTAGAAAATAGAATAGACAAACCAAGTGATGAAGAAATAAAAATGAGACTTGATAGATTTGAATATGAAGAATCAAAAATACAAAATTATGATTATGTTATAAAAAATGTAAACTTAGAAAAAACACTAAAAGTTATTCAAAGTATAATAGAAATAGAAAACAATTAAAATGAATTGAAGCGGACAATTTATAGTCTGCTTCTTTATAAAGATATGCTATTATAGCTCAGTTGGTAGAGCAACAGATTCGTAACCTGTAGGTCGGGAGTTCGATTCTCCCTAATAGCTCCAAATCATAAATACATAAAAAATTTTGCATGTTTCTATTATAATAATTTATATAAAATACTACACAAATTAGATAGAATATGGTAAAATATTTTATATTGATTTATAAAGTTTATAAAAATAAAAGGAGGAGATTTACATGTCAGGACATAGCAAATGGCATAATATTCAAGCAAAAAAAGGAAAAGCAGATGCAGCTAGAGGAAAAATATTTACTAAACTTGGAAGAGAATTATTAATTGCAGTAAAACAAGGAGGTCCAGATCCATCAGGAAATTCAAAATTAAAAGATGTAATAGCAAAATGTAAGGCAGCAAATATGCC
Source organism: uncultured Clostridia bacterium (assembly GCA_947584125.1). Lineage (GTDB taxonomy): Bacteria > Bacillota > Clostridia > TANB77 > CAG-508 > CANRMR01. The sequence continues at coordinate 5,315 of CANPWI010000063.1, read as the reverse complement.
AAATGATACAATAAATAATGCAATTAAAAAAGCTGCAGGTGCAGGAAATAATGAAAACTATGAAGAAATTGTATATGAAGGATATGGAACAAATGGAGTTGCTGTTATAGTTGAATGTAATACAGATAATAAAAATAGAACAGCAGCAGATGTAAGACATGTATTTTCAAAAGCAGGTGGTAATTTAGGAACAACAGGTTGTGTATCTTATTTATTTAATAAAAAAGGTGTTATTGTAATAGAAAAAGAAACCTGTAAAATAAATGAAGAAGATTTAATGATGCTTGCAATAGAAAATGGAGCAGAGGATTTTGAAACAGAGGAAGAAATATATCAAATTACTACTGCACCAGAAGATTTTTCAAATGTAAGAGAAGCATTAGAAGCAGAAGGTCTTGAATTCTTAGAAGCAGAAGTTCAAATGGTTCCTACAACTTATGTTAAATTAGACGAAACATCAGGAGAAAAAATGCAAAGATTAATAGATAACCTAGAAGATTTAGATGATGTATCAGAGGTATATCATAACTGGGAAGAATAAAGAAAAATGTATTGGTGTGTCATAATATAATGAATATTTTATATTATGACACACATACTTGTTTATAATTCAAACCTAAAATAGGAGGAAATATGCAAGATAGACAAAAATATATAAGAAATTTCAGTATTATAGCTCACATTGACCATGGAAAATCTACTTTGGCAGATAGATTAATTGAGATGACAGGGGTACTTTCTAAAAGAGAAATGGAAAGTCAAGTTTTAGACAATATGGAACTTGAACGTGAAAGAGGAATTACAATTAAAGCGCAAGAAGTAAGAATGAAATATAAATCAAAAAATGGAGAGGAATATATTTTTAATTTAATTGATACACCTGGACATGTAGATTTTAATTATGAGGTATCAAGAAGCTTAGCAGCTTGTGATGGAGCAATTTTAGTAGTAGATAGTAGTCAAGGAGTAGAGGCTCAAACACTTGCAAATGTATATTTAGCATTAGATAATAATTTAGAGATTTTACCTGTAATAAATAAAATTGATTTACCAAATGCAAGACCAGAAGAAGTAAAAAAAGAAATTGAAGACATTATTGGAATACCAGCAATGGATGCACCTTGTATATCAGCTAAATCAGGTTTAAATGTAGACCAAGTTTTAGAAAGAATAATTACAGATATTCCAGCACCACAAGGAGACGAAAATTCTAGTTTAAAATGTTTAATTTTTGATTCTTATTATGATAACTATAAAGGTGCAATTGCACATATAAGAGTTAAAGATGGAAAAGTAAAAATTGGAGACGAAATAAAATTAATGGCAACAAATAAGATTTTTACTGTAACAGAAGTTGGATATTTTGAACCAGGAACTTACTCTCCTACACAGGAACTTTTAGCAGGAGATGTAGGGTACATTGCTGCTAGTATAAAAAATATTTCAGATATACAAGTAGGAGATACAATTACAAAAACAGATAATCCAGCTAAAGAGCCATTACCAGGATATAAAAAAGTAAATTCAATGGTATATTGTGGTTTATATCCTGTAGATGGAAATGATTATGAAAATTTGAAGGGAGCACTTGAAAAATTAAAATTAAATGATGCAGCACTTCAATATGAACCAGAAACATCAGTAGCTTTAGGATTTGGATTTAGATGTGGTTTTTTAGGTCTTCTTCACTTAGAAATAATAGAAGAAAGACTAGATAGAGAATTTGATTTAAGCTTAATTACAACCTCACCATCAGTTATTTATAAAGTATATAAAACAGATGGAGAAGTAATAGAATTATATAATCCAGCAGATTTACCTGAACCACAGGAAATTAGTTATATGGAAGAACCAATGGTAAAAGCGGAAATTCTAACACCAAAAGAATATGTTGGAAATATAATGGAAATATGCCAAAATAGGCGTGGTATCTATATTGATATGAAATACTTAGATGAAACAAGGGTTACATTAATATATGAATTACCTTTAAATGAAATTATATACGACTTTTTCGATAGTCTAAAATCAAAAACAAAAGGATATGCATCATTTGATTATGAATTTAAAGAATATAGAAGGGCAGAACTTGTAAAATTGGATATACATGTAAATGGAGAAGCTGTTGATGCATTATCATTTATTGTACATAAAGAAAGTAGCTATACAAGAGGAAAGAAAATGGTAGAAAAGCTAAAAACAGTTATACCTAGACAATTATTTAGTATACCAATACAAGCAGTTATAGGTGGAAAAATTATTGCAAGGGAAACAATTTCAGCAATGAGAAAAGATGTACTTGCCAAATGTTATGGTGGAGATATTACAAGAAAGAAAAAGCTTTTAGAAAAGCAAAAAAAAGGTAAGAAAAAAATGAGACAAGTAGGAAATGTTGATATACCTCAAGAGGCATTTCTATCTGTATTAAAATTGGACGAATAATAATAAAAGCTCGGAGGATATTATCCTCCAAGCTCTTGCAACTTTTTTTCATATTCAGATATGAGTTCTCCAAAGTAATCAACATATATTTGATATTCAGTAGCATTTTTTTCATGCTTTGCTGCCTTTTTTAACTCATTAGCAGCATACATATGTCGCCATACATTACCGCTGTCTGGATCAGAAGAAGAATTTTTAACAATTTCAATATGAATAGATGCTAAATCTTTTTCTTCTTTTAATAAACTATTGTACTCATTAAATTTTAATTTTACCTTAAAAAGTTGCTTTTTATAATATTTTTTCAAAATCATATTAATTATCTTCATATAAATGCCTCCCCTAAGTTGTGATTTTGAATTAAATAAAATATTGCAATAATTATATATTCTATTTACATAAAAGTCAAGAAAGGATAGATTATTTTATGAAAAAAGAAATAAATAATAAAAAAATAAACAAAAATACAGTAAAAGATGAAGAAAAACTAACTGATGATATAGTAGAAGGAAGAAATGCTGTTTTAGAATTATTGGAATCTGGAAAGGATATTAACAAAATTTTTATTCAAAAGGGTGAAAAACATGGTTCTATTTATAAAATAATAGCAAAAGCAAAAGAAAATAAAGTTGTAGTTGTAGAAGTACAAAAAAGTAAACTTGATGAAATGTCAAATGGAAAAAATCATCAAGGAGTAATAGCAACTGTTCCTCCTTATAAATATTCTGATGTAGAAGAAATTTTAAATTTAGCAAAAGAAAGAAAAGAAGATGCATTTATTTTAATATTAGATGGAATTGAAGATCCACATAATTTAGGTTCTATAATTAGAACAGCAGAAACTGCAGGAGTACATGGAATAATTATCCCAAAAAGAAGAGCTTGTCGGAGTAAATAGTACAGTTAATAAAGTTTCAACAGGAGCAGTTCAACATGTTAAAATATCAAGAGTAAATAATATAAATGAAACAATAAAATATCTAAAAGAAAATGATGTATGGGTTATAGGTACAGATATGGATACAAAAACATATTATTATAATCAAAACTATAAAGGGAATATAGCAATAGTTATAGGAAGCGAAGGTTTTGGAATAAGTAGATTGGTAAAAGAAAATTGTGATATGTTAGTAAAAATTCCAATGAAGGGAAAAATATCTTCCTTAAATGCATCAGTATCAGCTGGAATTGTAATATATGAAGCTGTAAAACAAAGAGATAATATAAATTAATTATATTTTTCTCTTGACAAACCGAAAATCTATTCGTATAATTATAACAAACAAAAGTTTAGGGGGAATAGGTATGATAAGTACACTACATATAAAAAATATAGGAATAATAGATGATATATGTATAGATTTCAGTTCGGGATTTAATGTTTTAACAGGAGAAACAGGTAGCGGAAAAACTCTTATAATAGATTCACTAGATATAATTTCAGGTGGAAGATTTTCAAAAGAAATGATAAGAAACGGAGAAAATTATTCTTTTGTAGAAGCATGTATATATTTGCCAAACCATAAAGATTCAATAGATGGAAATATAATTGTATCAAGGGAAATTTATTTAAATGGAAGAAATAACTGTAAAATAAACGGAAGATTAGTTACAGTTACAGAATTAAAATGTTTTATGAAAAACATAATAAACATTCATGGACAACATGATAATCAAAATATTATGGATATAAGTTACCATATTAATTATTTAGATGCATTTATTGGAGAAGAAATAAAATTTATAAAAATTAAATATCAAAATTTATTAGAAGAATTTAATGAAATAAAAAATGAGTTAAGAAAAAATTATGGAGATGAAAAGGAAAAACAAAGAAAAATAGATTTATTAAAATATCAAATTAACGAAATAGAAATTGCAAATTTAAAAATAGATGAAGAAAAAGAGTTAGAAGAAAAAAGAAAAATCTTAATGAATTCAGAAAAAATAATGCAAAATTTAAATATTATAGATGAAGCATTAGATACAAAAGTAATAGATGGTTTAAATGTAGCTATAAAATCATTAGAAAAAATAGAAAATTATAACCCTAATTTTGAAGAAAAATTAAATATATTAAGAAATAGCTATTATGATATACAAGAAATAGCAATAGAAATTTGTTCAAATAAAAGTAATATAGAATATGATGAACAATCTATAGAAGAAATAGAGACTAGATTAGATTTAATTAATTCATTAAGAAGAAAATATGGAAATACAATAGAAGAAATTTTACAATATAAAGAAGAAACAGAAGAAGAAATAAATAAAATATTAAATATGGAAGAATATATAAATAATTTAAAAGAAAAACAAGAAAATACAGAAAAACAGATGATAGATTTATGTATAAAAATGAATGAACTAAGAAATAAATATGGAGAAATTTTATCTAATAAAATAAACAATGAATTAAAAGATTTAGACATGAAGAATGCAAGATTTAAAATAAAAATAGATATAAAAAAAGGTGAATACAATAAACAAGGATATAACTATGTTGAATTTTATATTTCAACTAATATTGGTGAAGATTATAAACAATTAACAAAAATAGCATCAGGCGGAGAATTATCTAGAATAATGCTTGCAATAAAGTCTGTATTAGTTGATATTGATGATGTAGACATTATGATTTTTGATGAAATTGATACAGGAATAAGTGGACTTGCAGCTAAAGCGGTAAGTCAAAAAATGAGTAGAATATCAAAAAAACACCAAATACTAGTAATTACACATTTACCTATAATTGCTGCAGTTGCAGATGATAATTTTTATATATCTAAAGAAGTTAATAATAATAAAACAAGAACAAATGTAAAAAAACTAAAAGGAGAAGAAATAATTGAAGAATTAGCAAGAATGTCTAC
>CANPWI010000062.1 GCA_947584125.1 uncultured Clostridia bacterium | reverse complement strand
TCTATAATGTGTTTACTAATAATTATTTCATTTTTATTACTAGGAAACTCACCTTCTACTAGATTAAATTTTAAATTTTCAAATACTGATTTATCCATTGAATGTAATTTTAAATATGGTTTATCTTTATTCTGTCCGTTTTCTAATATTCCATATCCATTTTCATATACTGTAAAAATATCTTTAATATCTCTGTTATTTTCTAATGTTTTCATTTTATCATCTGTAATCTGTAACATTTTCAAATGATAATATCCAGTTTCATTTACAGCATTTTCAATTAGTGTTTCCCTAAAACTTGCAACCATTGTTGCTACAGCACAAATCAAACTACATGATAAAGTAATTCCAATTATTGTACTTATTGTTCTTTTTTTATTTAATTTTAAATTTCTAATAGATAATTTGCTAAGAATATTCATTTTTCTATACCTCCTTAAGCAACTTTCCATCTTCAATTTTTATAATTCTATCAGCAATTTTAGCTATTTCCATATTATGTGTAATCATAATAATTGTTTGTTTATAATCTCTATTAGATTTTTTTAGTAATGATACTATTTCATCACTTGATTTAGAATCTAGGTTTCCTGTTGGCTCATCTGCTAAAATAATTGCTGGACTTGTTATCATGGCTCTTCCTATTGATGTTCTTTGTTGTTGTCCTCCTGATAATTCATTTGGTAAATGATTTCTTCTACTCTCTAATCCTAATAATTTTATAGTTTCATTTAATTTCTTTTCATTTATTTCTCTATTATCAAGTTTTAAAGGTAAAGTTATATTTTCTTCAACATTTAAAATTGGTATTAAGTTATAAAACTGATAAATTAATCCTACTTGCCTTCTTCTAAAAATTGCAAGTTCATCATCACCAAATTTATATATATCTTTTCCATCTATAAATACCTTTCCAGATGTTGGTCTATCCACACCACCAATTAAGTGTAATAAAGTTGATTTTCCGCTTCCGACTTGCTCCAACTATCGCAACAAATTCCCCTTTATCCACCTTAAATGAAATGTTGTCAATAGCAACTACTTTTGCCCCACCTTTTCCATAAACTTTGCTTAAATTTTCTACCCTTAATATCTCCATAAAATTTCTCCTTTCCACTTTATGATTTAATTATATTACATCTAAAGTGACAAGTAAGTGACATTTTAAAAAAATTAATAAAAAAAATAGGAGCTGATACTAGATAAATACCATTCTCCTAATTTTTCTATATATTCTTTATATACCTACTGTAAATTAATTAGAATTTTTTTATACAATTCCTTTTATATTTTTTAATCTTAATGCATTTAGTATAACAGTAATACTACTAAATACCATTGCTAAACTTGCTATCATCGGATTAATTGTTATTCCAATTGGTTTTAATAGTCCAATTGCTATTGGAATCATTAAAATATTATAGAAAAATGCCCAAAATAAATTTTGTTTTATATTTATAACTGTTTTTTTACTGATTTTAATTAAATTTAAAATACTTTTTAAATCGTTTTTTGTTAATATTACATCTGATGAATCCATTGCAATATCAGTTCCACTGTTTACGCTTACACCTATATCGCTACTAGCTAGTGCTGGACTATCATTTATTCCATCTCCACACATCATTACATATTTGTTTTCTTGTTTTAAATCTTTTATTATTTTTGCTTTTTCTGATGGTACTACATTTGAAATTATTTTTGTTATTCCTATTTCTTTTGCAATTTTTTCAGCAGTTTCTTTATTGTCTCCTGTTAACATAATTGTTTGTATTTTATTTTTATTTAAAGTATTAATTACCTCTTTTGTACCATCTCTTACAATATCATTTACTCCAATAAGAGCTATTATCTCTTTATTTTTTACTACATATACAATACTATTTCCTTTTTCAGCTAGTTTCTTTTCATTTTCTATATATTTATTTTCTATTTCATATTTTTCAAGAATTTTAGAATTACCTAAGATAATTTCTTGATTTTTTATTTTTCCTATTATTCCATAACCTGCAATATTTTCAAATTCATCTACATCTAATAATGGTATTTTGTTCTGTTCTACATATTCTATAAATGCTTTTCCTATAGGATGTGTAGATTTGCTTTCTATACTACTAACTAATTGTAATAATTCTTTATCATCTATATTACTATAATTTAATATTTCAGCAATTTTTAATTTTCCATAAGTTAATGTTCCAGTTTTATCAAATACTATTGTATTTACTTTTTGTGCATTTTCTAATATTTCACTTTTCTTTACTAATATTCCATTATTTGCACATAGACCTTCGCTTACAACAACTGCAAGAGGTGTTGCTAGTCCTAAACTACATGGACAAGCTACAACTAATACTGTAACAAATGATATTATTGCCGTTTGAAAACCTTGTCCAATTAATAAATAAACTAAGAATGTAATTATTGCAATAAAAATTATACTTGGTACAAAATATCCTGATATTTTATCAGCTATTTTAGCTATTTGTGGTTTTGTATTAGTTGCTTCTATAACAGCTCTTACAATTTCTGATATTGTTGATTCTTTTCCGATTCTTTCTGCCTTATATTCAATATATCCATCATAATTAATGCTTCCTGCAATTACTTTATTACCAGTTTCTTTTGATACAGGTTTACTTTCCCCAGTAATAAAAGATTCATCTAAATGTGCTTTTCCAGATATTATTTCTCCATCTACTGCTATTTTTTCTCCTGCTCTTGCAATTACTATATCTCCTTTATGAATTTCATCAAGTGTAACTCTTTTTTCTATTCCATCTATTTTTATAACTGCTGTATTAGGCGTAATTTTTACTAATTTTTGTATTGCTTCTTTTGTTTTATCTTTACTAATTCCATCAATATATCTACCAAGTTTTATGAAATATATTACTATTGAAGCAGATTCAAAATATAAGTTCATAACTTGTTCATGATTTCCTTTAAATACAAAATACATATTATAAATGCTATACAGTAAGCTTGTTATAACTCCTATACTTACTAATGTATCCATATTAGGAGTTTTATGTATTAAATTTTTATATCCATTTTTTAAAATATCAAAACCATAAATTATAAAACATATTGTTAGTAAAAGTAAGGTTATCATGTAATTTGTAGTATTTGTATGTGGGTCAAGAAATGGTATTACTGGTAAATTAACCATATGGCCCATTGAAATATACATTAATAGTATTGCTAATATTGTAAAAAGAATAAATTTGAATTTTTCTTTTTTACTTTTTTCTTCAACTTTTATTTCTTTAAATTCACCTAGACTTTTAAAACCTGCTTCTTTAACAAATTCTTCAATTTTTTCTTTATTTAATAATTTTTCATCATATTCAATAGTTGCATTTGCCATAACAAGATTAACTGTAGCATTTAAAATTCCTTTTTGCTTGTTTAAATATTTTTCAAGGCCATTAGAACAGCTACTGCAAGTCATTCCATCAATAGACAAATTAATTTTTTTCATAATTAGCCTTCCTTTACCTCAAATCCTATATCTTCAATTTTTTCTTTTATTGTACTTTCATCCACATCATTTTTTGATGTAACTGTAACAGTTCCTGTTATATGGTTTGCTACTACATTTTCAACTCCCTCAATATTTTTAAGTGCATTTTGAACTCTATTTTCACACCCGTTACAAACCATTCCCTCAACTTTAATTATTATTTCTTTCATTTTAATCACCCTTTCTTTTAATATTATATACCCTATAAAATACTTTGTAAATATTGTATGCCTTTATCTATTCTACATCATGCCTTGCTAGTATCTTTGCAGGCGTTTTTCTAATTACCCTATATAAAGGTAATAATCCAACTATAATATTAAATAGATAAATTATACAAATAGATATTCCTATTGTTGTAAAGTTTACAATAAACATTCTATTTACATAAGAAATTTTTGATATTTGACTTAATATATAGGTCATTAATAATATTCCTGGTAAACTTAATAGTGTTGTAATTGAAAGTATTTCACCTAAAAACATTCTATATATATCTTTTCTTTTTACTCCTATTGCTCGTAATACTCCAACTTCTTTTATTCTTGATAAGAATGAAGACCTCATCATAAAATAAATTTCTATTAATGAAATTGCAAGTATTACACCTGCAAATATAACAGAACTTGTCATTTCATTATGCTTGCTATTTATATAATCTTGTTTATCTTTTTCATGTTTATCTATAATGTTCATGTTATATTCATTTTGGAATTTACTAATTACACTTAATTTATCTTTTGGATATATAGTGAATCCATTGTTTTTTGAAATTACATTATATTTTACGGTGTTATTATTCACTAAATAATCTTGTCTATTGGTTTGACTATCATAATATCCAACAACGGTTAATTGTTTTCCATTTATTTCTACATTAATTTTTTTATTTATTTTCATTTCTTCTTGATTACTTTTATTTACAATTACCTCATAATCATTTTGTGGTAGTCTACCTTTTGTAATTGTAATGTCTTCTAAGTATAATTGATAATCTTTTACTGTTACATCACTATTTTCTTCGTTTTTCATATAAATTCCCATTCCAAAGTCGCTTTGTGTCATATTATTTAATATATTAATGAATAGTGATTTATTTACATATATTGATGAACTTATTTTATCTACAATTCCTACTATAGTAAAGTCCTTCATTCCGTCAATTGTAACTACTTTATTTATTAGTTCATCTGCAGATTTTATTCCCATTGCTTTTATTTGTGAAAATTCTGTATTAAGCATATTATCTGCTACTTTTTTATCAATTATTATTTCATATTCATTTTGTGGCATTCTACCATTTACTATTTCTTCTGCTTTTAATTTATTTATATCCACTAGCGAACCTGAAAGTTCATAAGAATAGGTTGATAATTGATAATAGTCTTCCATTTTTAATTTGAAACTTACATTACTATCTCCAGGTATTATATAATCTATATTTTCTAATTGTTCATATTTTAGATAGTCGTCAACATTTACTTTAGCTAAGTCAACTTGTAAATAATTTTTGTCTATTGTTGCATAATCTGATTCTCTTATGTCTGTTACTCCTGCAATATTACATACACTATAAACTACGAACATACTAGATATTAAAAATCCTAGTAATAAAAATTTTTTTAAAACTGTGTAATTTGATATTCTATTAAATCCATTTTTTATGGATTTACCAATTCCATATATAGAACTATACCTTACTTTATATTTATTATCAATAATATCATCTAAATTGTACTTATGCTGTTCATATATGCTTTTATCTATTTTTTTATAATGTGCATCAACAAATTCTATTGGAGAATTGTCATCTACAATTTCAATTTTTTTATCTTGTGCAGATACATATATATTACCATTTTTTATTACTAATTTTACATTAACATCTGTATCTTCATCATTTGAATATACATCTATATTAATTTTTTTATTTTCTAAATTGTTAATTTCTTTAAAATCTTTTAAATATATTTTATTGTCTAGTCTATATTCTAAAGATTCTTTAGTATTATTTTTGAAATCTTTTTCTATTTTTCCATCTTTTAGTTCTATAATTCTTGTTGCATAAAAGTTTGCTAAATCTACCTCATGTGTTACTAATATTACTAATTTATCTTTTGAAATTGCTTTTATAATATTCATTATTTCCAATGAGTTTTTACTGTCTAAATTTCCAGTTGGTTCATCTGCAATTACTATATTAGGATTTTTTACAATTGCTCTTGCTATTGCTACTCTTTGTTTTTCTCCTCCTGAAAGCATTCCTGCAGGTCTATTTCTATACCTATACATATTTACAGCTTCTAACACATAATTTACTCTTTTTTCTATTTCTTTTTTATTTTTTAGACCATTCATCTTTAAGCTAATTGCTACATTCTCAAAAACTGACATTTTTTCTATTAATTTATAATCTTGAAATATGTATCCTATATTTAAGTTTCTTATTTTATCAACTGTATATGCTCTTCTTTTAGTTATCTTTTTTCCATTAATATAAATTTTTCCACTATTTACTTTATCTAATCCACCTATTGCATTTAATAAAGTGGTTTTTCCGCTTCCAGATTGTCCTAAAATAGCAACTAATCCTGTATTTTCTAATTCTAAAGAGGTGTTATTTATAATATGTATTTCATTTTTTCTTCTTCTATTAAAATATTTATTTACTTTTTCAATTTTTATCATATTATTACACCTCCTCATTATATGTATTTATTGCAGTTTTTTTGAATAATTTTTTTGCAAATTTTCTTGAAATTAATCTTGAAATAACAATTAATATTACATACATCAATACATACTCTTTAAGGAATAGAAAGTTACTTAATTTAGCAACATATTCTATATTTAGTATATTATTTTTAACTAAATAAATAAAAATTAGCAATATACAATATGATAGACTTGAATTTACAAATAATTCTATATCTAATATTCTTCTTACATCTTTATATGTAGCACCTAACATTCTTAATGTTGTATAATATATATTTCTTGATTTTAGTATTATCCTTATAATCAAATATGAAATAAAAAATAATACTATAATTAAAACAATTGTTACTATTACCTTTATAACTTTTATTATCCTTTGGTATATTTCTCCTTGTTGTACTTTAAAATCTGTTACCTTTTTAGCTGTTATACCTAAATTTTCTAAATTTGTTATTGTTTCATCAATTTCTTTTTCATCTTTTACAAAAACACTAGATTGATAAGATGGCTTATTATACAATGAATTAAAATCATTAGTATTTACAAATATTCTATATCTATTGTTATCATACTTATCAAGTGATGTTAATTTTTTAAAATTTGATTTTGTATATGTATTTGAAATACTTAAATTTAATTCTTCATTATAATAAATATTACTTACATAAATATTTAAAGGTTTATTTATAATTTTATAATTTTTAAATTGATACTTAAATTCGTCATCTACTACTGCTTTTCCTTGTTCTACTTTATCACTAGGTTCTACGGTATATTGTTGGTATTTGTTATTAAAAAATACTTTAATGTTACTATAATTTGCATTAACTTGGCTTCTTAATTCACTTAATACACTATTTGAAACATAAAATTTACAATTATAGTCATCATCATTGTTATCAGAATATTGTATTCCCACTACAGTTAGGTCTTTTACCTTTTCATCACTATATGCATTTAATCCTTGAGATTTTAAAATTGAAAATGTTTTATTTAATATTTCATCTGTACTTTTGCTAGCATAATAGCTATCTTTTCTTACTTTTAAAATTATTTCATCTTCACTTTGTGGCATTCTACCTATATCAATATTTCCTTTTAGATTTTCTATGTTTAATAAGTTTCCATATAAGCTTATTTCATTTCTTTGTAATGGTATACCACTATCTAAAAAAATGTCATCTTCTACTATATAATCAACATTTGATAATTCTTTTATTTTTGCATAATCCTCACTTGTGAAATTTGATCTATCTTTCTTATTTATTAAAATTCTGTTTTCTGATAGGTCATGAAAGGCAATGCTATATCCAGAGTCTGCCCTTTCTTCCTCAGACATTTGGAAACTAGCATATTCTGTAAGAATTGCTGTACTTATAAAAAAGAATACTGAAAATAGTAATAGAAACTTTGTCTTTATATTGAATGTATTTCTAATACCTAATCTATATTTATTAAATATACTTATGTTGTTATATTTGCTTTCCTGTGGTGGTTTTTCATCTGTTATTTTCTTTATTTCTCTATTTTCTATTATTCTTCCATCATTCATTTTTATAATTCTTGTTGCATATTGTTCAATTTGTTCAATATTATGAGTTACAATAACAACAAGTTTATTTTTAGCAATTTTCTTTAAAATTTCTATTACATCTTTTGCAGATTCAGAATCTAAATTTCCTGTTGGTTCATCTGCTACAATAATAGGTGTTTCTTTTACAACAGCTCTTGCTATTGCTACTCTTTGTTTTTGACCTCCTGATAATTTAGATACTTTTGTATTTTTAAACTTTGTAAGACCAACTTGGTCTATAATATCTAATATTTTTTTCTTTACCTTGTGTTTCTTATAACCATTTAGTAATAATACCAATTCTATATTTTGATATACTGTATAACTATTAATTAAATTAAAACTTTGAAAAATATTTGCTATGTATTTTCTTCTGTAATCTTCAAAATCTTTTTCTGTATAATGACTTGTTTCTTTACCATTAATATACATTTCTCCTTCTTCATAACTGTCAAGACCTGAAATTACATTTAAAAGAGTACTTTTTCCACTTCCGGATTCTCCGGTAATTGCTACAAATTCTCCTATATTTAATTCTAAGTTAACTTTTGTAAATCCAGATGCAATAATTCCTTTATTATAGTAAAATTTCGATACATTTTCTAATTTTAACATACTTATTCCATCCTTTTATTTTTATTGGTACAATTTTATCATACATTATATTATTTATACAATATA
>CANPWI010000061.1 GCA_947584125.1 uncultured Clostridia bacterium | reverse complement strand
GGATGTATTTTTGCTATGGGAGATAATAGACCAGAAAGCAAAGATTGTAGGTCTTTTGGATGTATTCCTATCGAAAAACTAGAGGGAAAAGTAGTACTAAGATTTTGGCCTTTAAATGTATTTGGTAAGATTTAAAAAGGGAAGGTAATAAATGATTTTTGATAACATAATAGGAAATGATAAAGTAAAAGAATTGTTAATAAATACAATAGAAAATCAAAAACTTTCACATAGTTATATGTTTATAGGACCAGAAGGAATAGGAAAAAAAATATTTGCTAAACAATTTGCAAAAATGATATTATGTACAAATAATAAAGAAAACATAACAGATGAATGTAAATGTAAGTCTTGTATAGAGTTTAACACAAATAATAATCCAGATATAGTAATATTAGATAATGAAAATGAAACAATAAAAGTTGAACAAATAAGAAATATGCAGGCCAAAATTTTAGAGAAACCTATAATATCAAACAAGAAGGTATATATAATAAACAACAGTGATAATATGACTAAGGAAGCACGGAAATTGTTTACTAAAAACACTTGAAGAACCACCAGAATATATAGTAATTATATTAATAGGTTCAAACGAAAATAAATTTTTAAATACAATAAAATCAAGATGTACTAAAATTATATTTAATCCAATAAAAGTAGAACTAATAGAAAAATTTTTAAAAGAAAAATTTCCAGGAGAAAACATAAGCAAAAATATGCTAAAAGCATGTCAAGGAAGTATACAAAAGGCATTATTAATACACGAAAAAAAGGACATATACACACAAGTTGAAAAAATATTTAATAATGTTCAAGAATATAAATTAATAGATGTACTAAACAAATTAGATATACTATATAAAAACAAAGATGATATACAAGATATATTAGATTATATAAATATATTATTTTTCGAAAAAATTAATGAAAATCAAAAATACATAGAATATATTAAAGCTGTAGAAGCGGCAAAAAATAGTATAAAATCAAGTAATAATTATGATATGACAATAGACAAGTTATTGCTTAATATATGGGAGGAAAGATAGTTTTGAAAAATATAATAGGGGTTAGATTTAAAAAGCCAGGAAAAATTTATTTCTTTGACCCAGAAGATAAAAAAATTTCAAAAGGTGACTTTGTAATAGTAGAAACATCAATGGGGGAAGATTATGCTGAGGTAATAATTCCAAACAGACAAATACCAGAAGAAAAGCTTAATAATCCATTAAAGAAAATAATAAGAGTTGCAACAAAAGAAGATAAAAAACATTATGAAGATAATAAAGTAAAGGAAAAAGAAGCTTTTGATATAGCATTAAAAAATATAAAAAAGCATAAATTAGACATGAATCTTGTAGAAGTTGAATATAAATTTGACAATAGTAAAATATTATTTTATTTCACAGCAGATGGAAGAATAGATTTTAGAGACTTAGTTAAAGATCTAGCTGCAATATTTAAAACAAGAATAGAGCTTAGACAAATTGGAGTTAGAGATGAGGTAAAAAGACTTGGAGGAAATGGTATTTGTGGGAGAGAACTTTGTTGTTGTTCATTTTTAAATAATTTTGAAACAGTATCAATAAAAATGGCAAAAGAACAAAACATTGCACTAACACCATCAAAAATATCTGGAAACTGCGGCAGACTAATGTGCTGTTTAAAATACGAACAAGAAGCGTATGAAGATAAGCTTGCAAAACTTCCAAAAGTAGGCTCTATTGTAAAAACAGAAGAAGGAGAAGGGGTAGTAGACTCAATAGAAATTTTAAAAGAGAAAATAAGAGTAAAATTTAAAGATAAAGAAGGATTTTTCTATAAAAAATATGATGTAAAAGATGTTGTAGTAATAAAAAATGCAGAAGAAAATGATGACATAGAAGATAAAGAATTACAAGAGTTAGAAAGACTAGAAAAACTAGATGAAAAAACTAAATATGAAGACTAAATATATTAAATCAAATATAGAATTGATACCCTGAGAGGAGGCGAAAAAAATGGCTTATAAAATTACAGATAAATGTATAAGTTGTGGAGCATGTGCTGCAGAATGTCCTGTAGGATGTATTTCACAAGGAGATGACAAATATGAAATTGATGCAAATGCTTGTATAGCTTGTGGAACATGCGCTGGTGTTTGCCCAGTAGAGGCACCTTGCGAAAGTAACGACTAAAGTACATATTATAAAAATATAGAAAATAAAGAGGTTACATTTTGTAACCTCTTCATTTTCTAAAACTCTATGAATTTGAATGCTAAGAAAATGCAAAATAAAGAATATGTTAATTATAAAAGCAAATTCACAAAATCTTTTATTTAGAATATAAATAAAAGAGGTGAAGAAATGAATTATCAATATTATACTACAAATAATAATGGGCAAGACGATTATGGATTAAAGTACATAAATAACCAAGGATATGGATTAATATGTAAGGACTATAAATTAGAATTTCCTCCACAACATCAAGATACACAGCCAGGAATGGAATATCTAATGACTCCTAGACCAATATTTAATAATCCATACTATAGAGGCAGTGGAAAACTAATGAATAAAGTAGCAATTATAACAGGTGGAGATTCTGGAATAGGAAGAGCTGTTGCAGTAGGGTTTGTAAAGGAAGGAGCAAGTGTTGTAATTGCTTATTATAATGAACATGAAGATGCAAAAGAAACAAAAGAATTTATTGAAAGACTTGGAGGAACATGCATATTACTTGCAGGAGATATAAAAGATACTAGTTTTTGTGATAAAATTGTAGATGAAACAATAGAAAAATTTGGTAGAATAGATATTTTAGTAAATAATAGTGGAGTACAATATCAACAAAAAAGTCTATTAGATATAACAGATGAGCAATTTGACTTAACAATGAAAACAAATATATACTCTATGTTTTATTTAACCAAAAGAGCATTAAAGCATATGTTACCAGGTTCAAGTATTATAAATGTAACATCAATAACTACATTTAAAGGAGAACCAGAATTAATAGACTATGTAACAAGTAAAGGAGCAATTGTAGGATTTACAAGGTCACTTGCAACTAATTTAGCGGGAAAAAATATAAGAGTAAATGCTGTATCCCCTCGGAGTATTTTGGACACCATTACAGCCAGCATGTTGGGAAGCAGAAAAAATACCTACACTTGGTTCAGATGCACCAATGGGAAGAGCAGGTCATCCTTACGAAATAGCACCATTGTTTATATATTTGGCAAGTCAAGATTCATCATATGTTACAGGTCAAGTAATGCATATTAATGGTGGAGAGTATAAAGGATAAAATATTATATAATGAAAACAGCAATAAAATTGCAATATATAAATATATGATAAGGAGATAACATTTGATGAAAGAAAGTAATAAATTAAAAGAAATAAAAGGAGCAGAAGGTATAGTGATACACAATGGAAATATAGTATTAGGAATGCAAAAAGAAAAAAGATGGTATACATTGGAAGATGGGAAAAAAGCAGTAATAATTAAAACATTAGGAGGGCAGATAGAACAAGAAGATGAAGGGAGTTCAAGAAAAGCATTAATAAGGGAAATTTTTGAAGAAATAAAAGGCATCACAAATGATGATATTAAAGTAGGTAATATACCTGTTTTTAACAAAAATGTAAAAATGAGTGATTTAAACCCATTTGAAAAGCAATCCAGTTTAAATATGAATGCAGATTTTTATATTGTAGAAATAGAAAAAAACAAAGAAATTTTACCAAATGATTTACCAGCATTAATAGAAATACCAATAAACAAATTCTTAAATTTAGAATTTTCAGTACAATATGATTTAAAAATTTTAAAAGAATATATTATAAAAAATGATAATTTAAAAATAGAATTACCAAAATATTGTGCATTAATGGTACCAGAAGATTTAAAAATGGAAAAAAGTTATCTAAAAAATATTTAAAGACATATTAACTAATAAACAAGCAAGCATTTATGCTTGCTTGTTTGTTAGTTCCTCTAAAGATAAAAGTTCATTCCATCTATCATCTACCTCTTTTTGGAATTCTTCAATCATCCACTCATTTCCAGGTTTAAATAAATGTTTAAATCTCTTTTGTGGTTTTAAAAATTCCTCTATAGGTAATTTATTTTTAGGTTTATAGTTAATTACATATCTTCCATCAATTACCTCATATAAAGGCCAGTAACATGTTTCAACAGCTAACTTATTAATATCCATTAATTCATCAGTTGGATATCCCCATCCTCTTGGACAAGGAGCTAAAACATTAAGAAATGCTGGACCTTTAGTGTATATAGCTTTTTCAGATTTCTCATATAAATCTTTAAAATTATTTACTGGTGCTGTTTGAGCAACATAAGGTATATGATGACCACACATTATTTTAGTTAAATCTTTTCTTGGTTGTAATTTACCAGGTGAAACCTTACCAGCAGGAGATGTTGTAGTATCAGCAAATCTTGGAGTTGCTGAAGAACGCTGAATACCTGTGTTCATGTAAGCACCATTATCATAACATACATAAACCATATCATGACCTCTTTCCATTGCTCCAGATAAACTTTGAATACCAATATCATAAGTTCCACCATCTCCACCAAAAGCAATAAACTTAGTATGATTATCTTCAGGTAATTTTCCTTGCTTTTTAAGAGAATTATATGCAGCCTCAACACCAGATAATGCTGCTGCTGTAGACTCAAAAGCTGTATGTATAAATGAATCTGTCCATGCAGTATAAGGATAAATAAAAGTAGATACCTCCATACAACCAGTAGCACAAGAAATTACAGCGTGGTCTTCAGGTTTTAATGCACGAAGCACCATTCTACCAACTATTGGAGCACCACAACCAGCACACATTCTATGACCAGCAGTAAATCTTGAAGGTTTATTTGCTACAACTTCTTTTAAATTATAAGCCATTTTAAATCATTCCTCCCAATATTATTTTCTTAATCCTAAATATCTATAAGGATTATCTATTTTTCCAGTATTTGCAATATTTTGTAAATCTACAAAAACTGATTCTATATCAGATTCTTTTGTATCTCTACCACCAATTCCATAAATATAATTTACAGTAGGAACATTGCAAGAATTAACAAACATTGCAGATGTTATATCAGTAAATAAAGCACCTCCTACAGCATTTAAAGAATCTGCCTTATCCAAAACAGCAATAGCTTTTAAATGTGAAAGCTCTTTTGCTATTTCTTCAGCTGGAAATGGTCTAAATACACGAATTTTTAAAAGACCTGCTTTAACTCCTGATTCTCTCAATTTATCAATAACAGATTTTGTAGTTCCAGCAGTTGAATTCATACAAATAATTGCAATTTCTGCATCATCTAATTTATACTTTTCAAATAACTCATATTTTCTACCTGTTAATTTTTCAAAATCCTTAGAAACCTCTAAAATAACCTCTTTAGCTTTTCTCATAGCTTCAGCTTGTTGATATTTATGCTCAAATAAATACGCTTGTAAATCAAGTGGACCAACAGCAATAGGTTCTTTGTTATTTAATAAATAATGACTTGGTTTATAAGTACCAACGAACTCTTTTACTTTATCATCTTCAACAAGTTCAATATTTTCTATTGAATGTGAAGTAATAAATCCATCTTGACATACCATTAAAGGTAAAAGAACATCTTTATGCTCAGCAATTCTATGTGCCATTAAAGTATTATCATAAGCTTCTTGATTATTTTCAGAAAAAAGCATTATCCAACCACTATCACGAACACCCATTGCATCAGAGTGGTCATTATGTATATTTAATGGACCTGAAACAGCTCTATTTACCAAAGACATTACAATAGGTAAACGCAAGCTTGATGCAATATAAATCATTTCCCACATTAAAGAAAGACCATTTGCAGATGTAGCTGTCATAGCTCTAGCACCTGCTGCTTCTGCACCAATACAAGCACTCATAGCACTATGTTCACTTTCAACTGCTACAAATTCTGTATCAACAGTTCCATTACTTACAAATGTAGAAAAATATTGTGGTATCTCTGTAGATGGTGTAATAGGAAAAGCTGCAACAACATCAGGATTAATTTGTTTCATTGCAACAGCAACAGCTTCATTACCACTTAAACGTTCTCTAATAGACATTATTCCTTCTCCTCCTTCATCTCTATAGCATTAAAAGGACATACTTTAGCACAAATGCCACATCCTTTACAATAATCATAATTAAAATCTTCTCTTTTTTGTTCACTATTAACTGGAATTGCATCATCTGGGCAAACAGGGAAACAAAGTCCACATTGTTTACATTTATCAGATAAAAAAATAGGTTTTACACTACGCCAGTCACCTGTTTTAAAATTTCTTGCATTACCAGCTTCATAAATATTTCCACCAATAGTTAATTTATCAGCAGGAGTATTTGTGTTAATCATATTTATTCCACCTTTCTAAAAAATTATTAATTAATCTTTTTAACATTTTGTAAAGCCATTTCAAGAGCTTTCATATTTCCTTCAATAACCTCAGGTTTTTTAGCAAATTTATGTTTAAAAGAACCTTGCATATCAGCTAAAAAAGCTTCTTCTGACATGATTTTACTAACCTTAACAATAGCAGCAAGCATAGGTGTATTAGGAAAATACTTTCCTAAAGTTTCAAGAGATACTTTTCTAGCATCTATTGTATATATATCACCATCAAAATCTTTTAATTTACTCTTTAAAGTACTATCATCTTGAGTTGTATTAATAATTATAGCACCAGTAGACTTTAAACCAGCAGTTACTGGAACACAATCTAACAATGAATCATCAACAACAACAACATAATCAGGCTCATAAATATTACTATGAACTGTAATTGGAGTGTTACTAATTCTATTATAAGCAGTAATAGGAGCACCCATTCTTTCAGGACCATATTCAGGAAACCCTTGAATATACTTACCTGTATTAAAAGCTGCATCTGCTAAAAGTAAGGAAGCAGTTTTCGCACCTTGACCACCTCTACCATGCCATCTAATTTCAACTAAATTACTCATAATACCTCCTCTATTTATATTAAAAATTTCATAAAACAAGTATATTCCCAAAACACAAATATGTCAAGAAAAATAGACTAAGTAGTCAGGATAAAATGTACAAAATTTGTTGATAAAAAACAATAAATAATATATAATACATAACAAATATATTAAATATAAAAATAATTATATCTATTAAATAAAATGGAGGAACAAATGAAAATAAAAGAAGAAAAAGGCGGTATAGCCATAATGGTAATAGTAACTATGTTATTTATGGTAGTTGTATTAACAAGTATATATATGTCATTATCAAATAAATATGATACTCAAACAGAAATAACAAGGCAAATTAAAGAAATATACGAAAAAGACATAGGAAATTTAGATGATGTATATGAAACATATCAAGAAGAAAATTCATATATAAATAATAAAGAAGACCTAAAAAACTTTATAGAAAGATTAAATAGTGGAATATCTTTTGAAGGAAAAACAGTATATTTAATGGCAGATATAGAATTAAATGAAAACAATTATACTATAGACATTAACAATGGAATTACTTTTGGAACTAATGCAGAAGAATGGATACCAATAGGCACAGATACAACTACTTTCAAAGGAACATTTGATGGAAATGGACATACAATAAAAGGAATTTATTACAATAACGAAAACACAGATTATATAGGATTATTCTCAAAAAATGAAGGAACAATAAAAAACTTAACTATAGAAAACAGTAAATTTACTGGAAAAAATTATGTCGGAGGTATTGTTGGAGAAAACAAAGGTACAATAGAAAATTGTGTTAATAAAGCGAGTGTCTCAGGAAATCAAATAGTAGGTGGAATAGTAGCAATAGAAGAAGGAAACATTATTGGATGTGAAAATAATGGAAATATAACATCTAAAAATAGTTACATAGGAGGTATATGTGCTGAGCTTAAAGAAAATAGTAAAATAACAAATTGTAAAAACACAGGAACTATAGGTGTTGAATCTGGACAGTTTGTAGGTGGAATAGTTGGAAATACTAATGCAAATACAATAGTAAGTAATTGTATTAATACAGGAAATATAGATGCAACAGCAAGTTGGAGTACAGGTGGAATAGTTGGAAATAATAAAGGAAAAATTTCATTATGTGCAAATAAAGGTAATATAGAAACAGGGGAAAATTCAGGAACAGCAGCAGGAATTGCAGGATATAATGATAAATCTATAGAAAATTGCTACAATACAGGTAACATATCTGGGTATAAATGGGTTGCAGGAATTACAGGTGCAAGTAATCAAAAACAAGAAGCAGATGAAGAATATTATGTAAAAAACTGTTACAATGTTGGAAACATAACAGGAAATAGTTATGTAGGAGCAATTATGGGAACATGTGATATAAATTATATAGAAAATTGTTTCTATTTAGATAGTTCTTGTAATAATGGTATAGAGGTAGATAGAACAGTAAAAAAGGGTGAAAATTGGTGCGTATCAAAAACAAGTGATGAATTAAAAGAAATATATAGTATACTTGGAGAATATTGGGAACAGGATACAAAAAACGAAAATAGCGGTTATCCAGTATTTAAAGAAAACATAACATACGATTTTGATGTATAAAATATTAAAAATAACTTGTATTAAGGAGAAAAAACTGATATAGTATATACAATAAAATATCTTTGGAG
>CANPWI010000060.1 GCA_947584125.1 uncultured Clostridia bacterium | reverse complement strand
AATGTTTCAAAAAGAAAATAGAAGCATCTAAAGGAAAAAAAGAAATTATGGAAAATATATATTTAGCTAGATATTATTTATTTATTCCTTATGATGAAGATAATTATATAAAAGATATAACAAATTTGAAAAAGGATATATCTGAATTAATAAATGTAATTATAGAAAAATGTAAATTAGAAAAAATATTAAATAAAAATATTTTAAAAAATCCAAAATTAGAAGAAAAAATAATACAAGAATTATTGAAAACTAGAATTATAGATTTAGAACAAGTTCAATTTGAAATTATTCAAGAAAAAAGCAAAATTATAATAAAACTATATGAAAATGATAATGAATATTTAGAAAAAGCTATAGAAATAAAAAAAGAAGATGATGACCAAATAAAACAAATGAAGAAAAATAAATTATTTTTATTATAAAAAGTTTTAGTATGAAAGGAAAGTGAAAAAAATGAAAGTAACTTTTTTAGGAGCAACAAAAACAGTAACAGGTTCTAATTTTTTAGTAGAAGGTGCAGGAAAAAAATTTTTAGTAGATTGTGGAATGTATCAAGGTGTAGCAAAAGAAGAAGAAAAAAATGATGATGATTTTTTATTTGATGTTAATGAAATTGATTTTATGTTATTAACACATGCACATATAGACCATTCAGGTAGAATACCAAAACTATATAATGCAGGATACAGAAAAGAAATTATAGCTACAAAAGCTACTTGCGATTTATGTGAAATTATGTTACCAGATAGTGGACATATACAAGAAATGGAGATTGAATGGAAAAATAGAAAAAGAATAAGAAAAGGTGAAGAACCATTAGAACCAATGTATACAGCAGAAGATGCAATTAAATCTTGTGAGCTTTTAAGACCTGTAAAATATGATGAAATTGTTACAATAGATGAAAATATACAAATAAGATTTAATGATGCAGGACACATGCTTGGTTCAAGTATTATAGAAATATGGATAACAGAAGATGGAAAACAAGAAAAAATTGTATTTACAGGAGATATTGGAAATAATGATATACCACTTTTAGATTCACCTACAATGATAGAAGATGCTGATTATCTTGTAATGGAATCAACTTATGGAGGAAGATTACATGTAAGAAATGATGATAAAGCAAAAATATTTTTAGATGTTGTATCTGAAACAATAGATAGAGGAGGAACAGTTGTAATTCCATCATTTGCAGTAGGTAGAACACAAGAAATTATATACGAATTAAATAAAATTAAAGAAAATACTGATGACAAAGAATTTGTAGAAAAATATGAAAAATTAATGAAAGTACCAGTTTTTGTTGACAGTCCACTTGCAATATCAGCAACAGAAATATTTAGAAAAAATGAAGATTTATTTGAACCAGAAGTTAAAGAAGAAATGCAAAAAGGAGACCATCCTTTAGAATTTCCAGGATTGCAATTTACAACAACAGTAGAAGAATCAAGAGCCTTAAATGAAAGTAAAGTACCATCTATTATTATATCAGCAAGCGGTATGTGTGATGTAGGAAGAATTAAACATCATTTAAAACATAATCTATGGAATCCAAATAGTACTATACTTTTTGTCGGATACCAAGCACCAGGAACACTTGGAAGAAAAATTGTGGATGGTGCAAAAAAAGTAAAAATATTTGGAGAAGAAGTTGCAGTAAATGCAAGAATTGAATATATAGAAGGATACTCTGGACATGCTGACCAAGAATGGTTACTTAATTTTGTATATTCATTTATAAAAAAACCAAAGCATATTTTCTTAGTACATGGTGAAGAAGAAGGTCAAGAAATTTTAAAACAAAAAATAATAGAAACAACTAATATTCCTGTAACTATAGCAGAATTTGCCAAAACATATATACTAGATGAAAATCTAACAGTAGAACAACAAATAAAGATACCTTCAAAATACAAACCATTAAGATTAGAGGTTATAGAAAGAATTAAGACATTAAAAGAAGAAGTTGAAGATATGGAGAATATTGTAAAGAATGATAAACTTACAGAGAATATTGAAGACAAAGACATTGAAGAATTAAATAATAAGATAAAACAATTAGAAAAATTAATAGTAGAAATTATAGAATAATATATGAATTATATTATTTAGGAAGGAATGTTATAAAAATGGAAAAATATTTTAATGATGCAATAATCGGAAATAAAAAAATAACTGCAAGTTATTCAAATAGAGGAGAATTATTAAGACTAAACTATCCTGAGCCAAATTATAAACAATTTATAGATTTTTTCCATACAGGAGTCAAGGTAAATGATTCAAATATCATTTACCTTGAAAATGATATTAATAATGCGTATAACCAGCATTATTCAAAAGATACTAATGTATTAAAAACAAAAATAAAAAATACATATTTTAATTTAGATATTGAACAAACAGATTTTGCAATGTTAAAAGAAAATGCAATTGTAAAACAATACACATTTACAAATCAAAATAAGGTGGATTTGGAAATTACATTTTTAATACATTCAAAATTACTATCAGATGATAATAATTTCGTTGGTTCAAAAATTATAGAAAATGGTATTATACAATATCATCATGATACTCAATTTGCAATTTTTGCCCAAAATTTTAAAAGAAATGGACATAGATTAAATGATACAAATAATTATATAGAATCTGCAATTTTACAAGATAAAGATGAAATAGGAATGTCAAACGATTCAAGTGTTAGTTATTATATAGGCAAATTGAAACCACAAGAAAGCTGTACTTTAAATATAATACTATATATTTCAGAAACAAAAGAAAAAAATCAGCTTGAAAGTATAGAAAAAGAAATAGAAAATTTAAAAAAGATTGATGTTAACAAAGAAGAAAATAAAGTAAAAGACTACTGGAGAAAATATGTAAAAAAACATAAGTTATTAAAAATAAAACAAACAGAATCAGACTATTATAAAAAAATAGATGAAATATATACAAGAACAATACTATTATACCCACTTTTAATGAATGAGCAAACAGGAGGAATTGCTGCAGCAATAGAAATAGATGAAAAACAAAAACATTGTGGCAGATATTCATACTGCTGGCCAAGAGATGCTGTGTTTATTACAAGAGCTATGGATATTTTAGGAATGTATAAAGAAACAGAAAAATTTTATAAAGTTTTTTGTAAAAATACACAAAACAAAGATGGAATGTGGGAACAACGCTTTTATACAGACGGAAAACTTGCACCATGTTGGGGTTATCAAGTAGACGAAACTGCAAGTGTTATATTTGGTGTATATGAGCATTATATTAAAACACAAGATAAAAAAATATTAAAAGAAAGTTTAAAAATGTTAGAAAAAGCATCAAGTTTCTTACAAAAGTACATAGAAGATATTTTTACAAATAGTAAAAAATACAAATTAAGTTATGATTTATGGGAAATGAACGAAGGAATTCATTTATATTCAATGGCAAGTATATTTGCAGCTTTTGAATGTATATTAAAAATATATGAAACAGTTAAAGAAGATTATCAAGAAAATAGATTAAAATTAGAACAAATGTCAAAACAAAAATTACAAATAGAAAAATATCTATTAGATATAAAAGAATATGTAATAAAAAATATGTATGATACAAATAGAAAAGTATTTAAAAGAAATATAGAAGATAATAAAATGGATATAAGCATACTAGGAGCTGTAATACCATTTAAAATGTTTTCAGCAAAAGAGAAAAAAATTACAAATACAGTAGAGGCAATGAATATGACATTAAGAACATATACAGGAGGATACAAAAGATTTGAAGGTGACCATTATATGAATGGAAAGCCTTGGGTAATTGCAACTTTATGGATGGCATTATATTATATAGAAATAAACGAATATTCAAAAGCAAAAGAGTGTTTTAAATATGTAGTAAATACAAGTGCAAAACATGGATTTTTAGCAGAACAAATAGACAATGATACAATGAAACCTGCATGGGTAATTGGTCTTGGATGGTCTCATGCTATGTTTATAATTGTATTAGAAAAACTCATTGAAAATGGTAATATATAGAAAGGAGAATATATGGCAAAAGTAAGCACTGTATTTGTTTGTAATGAATGTGGTTATGAATCTTCAAAATGGCTTGGTAAATGTCCAGCTTGCAATAGTTGGAATAGCTTTTATGAAGAAAAAATTAATAAACAGGCAAATAATAGCAGTAATAGTAAAAAAGCTAAAGTTACAACATCTATGCAATTAAATAAAGTTATTGGAGAAGAAAAATCTAGAACAAAAACAGGATTTGAAGAACTAGATAGAGTTCTAGGAGGAGGTCTTGTAAATGGTTCACTACTATTATTAGGTGGTGAACCAGGAATTGGTAAATCAACACTTATATTGCAAATTTGTGATAAAATAAAAACAGATGGACAAGTTTTGTATGTTTCAGGAGAAGAATCAGCAGAACAAATAAAATTAAGAGCTGATAGACTAGGAATTAAAAAAGATAATTTATTATTTTTAGGCGAAACAGATATAGATTTTATAGAAGAAGAAATATTAAAAATAAATCCAAAACTTGTAATAATTGATTCTATTCAAACTATGTATTCAGATAGTATCACATCAGCTGCTGGTAGTGTTAGTCAAGTAAGAGAAATTACAGCAAGAATAATGAAAATGTGTAAAGCAAATTGTATAACCACAATTATAATAGGTCATGTAACAAAAGAAGGAAATATTGCAGGACCAAGAGTATTAGAACACATGGTAGATACAGTACTTTATTTAGAAGGAGAACGATATTTTTCATATAGAATTTTAAGAGGTGTAAAAAATAGATTTGGTTCTACAAATGAAATAGGAATGTTTGAAATGAAAAACGAAGGATTAGTAGAGATTGATAATCCTTCGTCTGTATTAATTTCAGAAAGAGAAGATAACCCACCAGGTTCTATAATAGTTGCAAGTCTTGAAGGGACAAGACCACTTTTAATAGAATTACAAGCTTTATCAAGTCCAACAATATTTGGAATGCCAAGAAGAACAGCAAATGGAATAGATTATAATAGATTAACACTTCTTTTAGCAGTTTTAGAAAAAAAAGCTGGATTTATGTTAGGAAACCAAGATGTGTATTTAAATGTTGTAGGTGGAATAAAAATAAATGAACCTGCACTAGATTTAGGAATTGTTCTAGTATCTGCATCAACATTTAAAAATATTTCAATACCTAAAGATGTAGTAGCTATAGGCGAGGTTGGACTAACAGGTGAGGTAAGAAGCGTTAATATGATAGAAAAAAGATTAAAAGAAGCAGAAAAATTAGGTTTTAAAACATGTATTATTCCAGAAAGTAATAAAAAACTATTGAAAGATAGTTATAAATTAGATATAATAGGTGTGCAAAATATAAATGATGCAATGAAGATATTAAAAATTAGATAATAAATATCTAAATTAGAATGGAAGGTGATAGTAGTTTGAGGACTAACAATGATACTGTACTTATAGATATATTAAAATTAATTGCACCAGGTACAGAAATTAGACAAGGTTTAGAAAATATATTAAAAGCAAAAACTGGAGCATTAATTGTTATCGGAGATTCAAAAGATGTTATGGATACTGTAGATGGTGGATTTAGTATTAATGAAGAATATACATCTTCAAAATTATATGAACTTGCAAAAATGGATGGTGCTATAGTATTAAGCTCAGACCTTAAAAAAATTCTTTTTGCAAATGCTCAGTTAATACCTTCTCCTACTATTCCAACTAAAGAAACAGGAACAAGACATAGAACAGCAGAGCGTACTGCAAAACAAACAGGAGAACTAGTTGTTAGTATTTCACAAAGAAGAAATATAATAACAGTTTTTAAAGGAAACTTTAGATATGTATTAGAAGACACATCAAAAGTTTTAACAAAAGCAAATCAAGCACTACAAACCGTAGAAAATTATAAAAAAGTTTTTGATAATAAATTAAATATTTTGAATGAGTACGAATTTAATGATATAGTAACACTAGATAATGTAATTACTGCTATACAAAGAGCAGAAATGGTTATGAAAGTTGCAGATGAAGTACAAAGAAATATTTATGAACTTGGAGAAGAAGGAAGACTTGTTCAAATGCAATTAGAAGAAATTATTGGAGACCTAGAACAAGAAGAATTACTAATAATTAAGGATTATGCATCAAAAAATAAAAGAAAAACACCTGAAAGAATATTAGAAGATATTATAAATTTAAGTCATGAAGATTTAATGAAACCACAGCTTATATCTAAAATATTAGGATACCAAACATTTGATAATTACGACGAACTTGGAGTTTATACAAAAGGATATAGATTATTAAATAAAATACCTAGAATGCCAAGCAACATTGTAGATAATTTAGTTAATTCATTTAAATCATTTCAGCATATTATCGAAGCTGATATTCCAGAACTTGATGATGTTGATGGTATAGGAGAGGTAAGAGCTAGAACAATAAAACAATCATTAAAAAGAATGCAAGAACAATTTGTATTTGATAATGTTATGATTTAAAGGTGAATGATATGGAATTTGGATTAAATGAAGAAACTGTAATAAAACTAAAAAATATATCAAAAAAATATACATATAAATTTTATATTTTTGGTTCAAGAGCAAGAGGAGATTATAAAAAAAATTCTGATATTGACATAGCTATAAAAGGTGAAATTTCTGAGCAAGAAAAATTCCAAATTAGAAATGAATTTGATTTATTAAATATTCCATATTTTATAGATGTGTTATTTATGAAAGATATATCTAATAAAGAATTAATAAATAATATAATTGAGCAAGGAGTTGAAATATAAATTGAATAGATACATAGAAAGAAAATCAGAGTATTTAAAAGCGTTTTCAAGATTAGAAGAAGGATTAAAAGAAAAACAAAATGAAATAGTAATAGACGGAATATTACATAGATTTGAATTTACATTTGAACTTGCTTGGAAAACAATGAAGGATTATTTAGAGTATCAAGGTATTACAGAAACAAGTGGAAGCCCTAGAGAAATATTAAAATTAGCATTTAAATATGAAATTATAAATGATGGCGAAGGTTGGATAGAAATAATGTTAGCTAGAAATAATTTATCTCATATATATGATGAACAAACATCAAGAAATATATATGATAATATAAAAAATAAATATATAAATTTATTTAAAGAATTTAGCAAAAAGTTAGAAACTATATAAAAACGAAAGAGAGGTGACCATGTGAAAGAAGAAAAAGCAATAACATTAGTATCTTTAATAATAACAGTTGTTCTTATGCTAATAATAATTACTGTTACATATAATGTAGGAAATAATTTAACTCAAAGTGTTGAACTACAAGAAATTTATACACAAGTTGATATAATACAAGCAAGTTTAGCAAATATAATACAAGATACAAATGAAGATAAATTAAATGAATATAAAATTAATGAAAACGAAGATAAATTTGTAGAATACACACCAAAAGAATTAGAAAAAAATTTTGATATAACAGGAATTACACAAAATGCTTGGATAAATTGGAAAACAAGACAGGTATATATGTTATACAATAATGAACAAATATATAGCATAGCAAATTATGTAGAAAATGAAGAAACAAATACTGAAAAAACTATTGATTTCAATATTGAAGTTACCAGGCAAGATGATAGATATCATATAAAGATTACACCTAATGATAATCAAACGAACTATGACATTGCATACAAAAAAAATGGAGCAACAAATTGGGTGTTAATAAATAAATATGAATTTGACCTTGTAGAAGAAGGAGATTACGAATTTAAAATAAATGATAAATTTGGAAACGAAGCAACAAAACTGCAAACAGTAGCTTATATACAAGATAAGATTAAAAATGATTTAATTTTATGGTATGATGGTATAAACAAATACCGGTGAAATTCAAAATACAGATAAAAGTAAATGGTATGATTTATCAGGAAATAAAAGGCAAACTAATATACAAAATATAGAAAGTAGGGAAAAATCAGTATATTTTGATGGTACAAATAACGTAAGTTTACCTGTTAGTGGAACTTTTAATGATATGACAGTAGAAATAGTATTCTCAGATGCACAACCAAAAACTAAAACTTATATTATTTCCTTTTACGATAGTGAAGGAGATAAAGTAACAGTTAATAGAAGATTTACATCACATTTACCATGGGATAATAGTATTTTTTTTGATACAAGTGAAAGAATATCAAAAAGTGTACCACAAGATTTAGATATAACAAAATTACACACTATAACATATAGAAAATCAACAACATTAGGACAAGCTATATATATAGATGGTGAATTGTTCGTTGAAGATAAAGAAAAAAAGGCAGCAGTTGGGAAAATAGCAGGAGGCAACTTAGCAAGTGGTTCAGGTGCCGAAAATGCAGATGGATACAGATGGACTGGAAATATTTATTCATTAAGAGTTTACAATAGAGCATTATCAGACGAAGAAATTGAATTTAATTATAAAATAGACCAAAATAGATTTGGTGAAGAATAGGGAGGATAATTATGAAAAAAGAAAAAAATATTGTATTAATAATTGCAGTTATAGTTGTAATTGCATTAATTGGAGTTGTATGCTTTGGATATTATAAAAAAGCAAATTATTCTATGAAAAATCCAATAGCAACAATAGAAATTGAAAATATGGGGACAATAAAGCTTGAGTTATATCCACAAGA
>CANPWI010000059.1 GCA_947584125.1 uncultured Clostridia bacterium | reverse complement strand
AATTAGTTATTTAGGACAACCTGACTCTATTACAGAATTAACAGATGATAAAATGTTAGATGAACTAGGTTTAATAGAAACCAGAAATAGATATCAAGAAAAAATTAATGAAATTAATGCAAATCCTGAATTGAGAGAAAAATATGGTTTGAAAGATGGATATAACTTAACTTTAGAAGGAAAATATATAGACCCTATTTTTGAAAAAATGTATAATTTGTCTGCTTTGGAAGAAGCTGTATTTAAAGAAGCTGGACAAGAAATATCAGTAGAAAGAAAAAATAGTAATGGAAGTACTGAAAAAAACTTTAAAGAATATATAGCAAAGAATAAAAATACATTAAAAAATTCTAATGAACAATTAATATATGATGTTAATGTTAATCATTTTGAAAATTATGTATCAGAAAAAGAATATAATAAAATGAAAGAAATTAATGGATTAGATTTAAGTTATGAAGAGTTTCAAAAAAATGAATTGAAGGGTATAGAAAATGCATCTATTGGTGGTTCAGGGTCAATTGTAATATTAGATAAAAATAAAATTTACCCTATATTGTCAAAAGGAGCAAGTTTAGAAAATTATTTAAAAGAAAAAGCCTCTGTTGGAGCTTTTGTAAGAACTACAAGTGAAATGGGAGTAGCTTATACATGTGTACCAATTAATGAAGAAACAAATATATTAAATTCTAATTATTCACACGAACTAAAACATAATACATATAAATATAAAGCAAATTATGAAAATTCTTCTAAATGGGGATTTATGCCATGTATAGAAGAAGAAGCAGCTACTATAGCAGAAGCTAAAGCAGAAATAAACGGAACAATGGCTACTTTTAATAAAGATCATGAGTCAAAAAAAATAAGAACTAGTAGTACTTATGATACAGAAATAGCAATAGGAAATGTATTAAGATATTTTTATGGAACAGATAATTCATTACAAAAAATAGATCAAGGTGAAGAAACTATTTATGGATTATTAGAGAATAATCCTGAAATATATAAAATGATATGGCAATTAAAATGTGATACTAATGTTGGATATGGAATGAATTTAGATTATAAACAATCAATAAAAAGTTTAGTAGAATGTAAAGATAGTGTAAATAAAATGAGATACACAATAGAAAATATAGATACTATAAGTAATGATATAAAATCTATAGAAGAAAGTAATAATGAAAATTTAAAAATAGATTATCTTTTAAATAATACAAAAGAAAATAGACAAAGATATCTAAATGTATTTGAAGAAATAAAACAAGGTGACCAAGTAAAAATAGATACATTGGAAGAAATTAAAGATGATGATTTTGAAAAAATAGATTATCAAAAAAATATTGATAATTATGAAATTATAAAAATGTATTTAAATGAAGATGACAATTCAAAAAAGATAGATTTAGCTAATAAATATTTATTTAATAACATTGAAATAAATGAATATAATTATAAAAATGGAATGATTAGTGAGCAAGAATATAATATGCAAAAAGAAAATTACAAAAGAGATATAGAAATTAATACATTAATGAAAATAAAAGGTGAAATTTCAGAAGAACATATAGAAAAGGTTTCAAAATCATTTTTATATAAAATAGATAGTGACTTTAATAATAATAAAGAGTATACTGAAGATGTAAAAAATAGAATAGAAAATAATGTACAAATTAGTGATAATGATGCAGACAAAATAAATGGATTATTTAATGAAATAATGGATGACCTAACAGAAAATGAAAAAGATGGTGAAGAGTGTTATAAAAATATAATAAAAAATAATAAAGAAGAATATGATAATAAAAAATTAGAAATTGCAAAAATAAATTATAATAAAACAAACACAATACAAGAAATGAATAGTGCTATTTTGAATGATGCATATAGTAAAAGTTTTAAATTTTTAGAGCAAGGAAATTATAAAAGTGCTATAAATGCAATAGAAAATGCAAAAAAATATATAACAGTTGATAGAGCTAATATTGTTAATAATGGAATTTGTGAATTTATTGTAAGACAAGATTATCAATTAGAACCAGGACAAGGCTCTATATTTTCTGATAATACCAATGAATATTTAACAGAGTTAAATAAAATTAAAGATTATTGTAAAGAAAAATTAGATGAAAAGGATATGGAAAGATAAAAATATATAAATTCTACCATATTTTATATAAAAAATAAAAAGAATACTTGCAAAGTATTCTTTTTTGATATAAAATGGTAATGGTCTGGATAGACTATTATTATATATTTATTTAAAGATACTTACTAAGTATCGGAATTGGAGGAATTTAAATGTCAGTTAAAGTTGGAATTAACGGATTTGGAAGAATTGGAAATTTAACATTCCAAGCAGCGTTAGGAAAAAAAGAGGTAGAGGTTGTTGCAATAAATGATCCATTTATTACAGCAGACTACATGGCCTACATGGTTAAATATGACACAGTTCATGGAAGATTTAACGGAGAAGTAGAAGCAAAAGATGGAGTTTTAATAGTAAATGGAAAAGAAATAAAAGTATATAATGAAATGGACCCTAAAAACATTCCTTGGGGAAAAGATGGAGTTGAATTCGTATTAGAATGTTCAGGTGTATTTACAACAATGGATAAAGCACAAGCTCATATTGATGCAGGAGCAAAAAAGGTAATTATTAGTGCACCATCAAAAGATGCTCCAATGTTTGTTATGGGAGTTAATAATGATAAATATGATCCAAGTATGAATATAGTTTCAAATGCATCTTGTACAACAAACTGTTTAGCACCACTTGCTAAAGTTATTAATGATAACTTTGGAATTAAAGATGGTCTTATGACAACAGTACATGCTACAACAGCAACACAAAAAACAGTAGATGGAGCTTCTAAAAAAGATTGGAGAGGAGGAAGAGCAGCAGCTGCAAATATTATACCTTCTTCAACAGGAGCTGCAAAAGCAGTAGGAAAAGTTATACCAGAATTAAATGGAAAATTAACAGGTATGGCATTTAGAGTACCAACAGTTGATGTTTCTGTAGTAGATTTAACATGTAATTTAGAAAAACCAGCAACTTATGAAGAAATATGTGCTGCAGTTAAAAAAGCATCAGAGAACGAAATGAAGGGAATTATAGAATATGTTACAGATCCAGTAGTATCATCTGATTTCGTAAGTGATGAGCATACATCAATTTTTGATGCAACAGCTGGAATCCAATTAACAGATACATTTGTAAAATTAATTGCATGGTATGATAATGAATGGGGATATTCAAATAAATTAGTTGATTTAGCTTGTTATATTGCTACAAAATAATAAATGTATAAAAATAAAAATGTAGGGGCGGTTTTCACGCCCGCCCAAAGTAAAAGGGCAAGCGTGGAAAACCGTCTTTATAAATATAAAAATAAAGGAGAAAAATATTATGAATAAAAAAACAGTTAGAGATATTGATGTAAAAGGAAAAAAAGTATTAGTTAGATGTGATTTTAATGTTCCACAAGACGAAAATGGAAACATTACAGACAATAGAAGAATAGTATCTTCATTACCTACAATAAAATATTTAATGGAAAATGGAGCTAAAATTATACTTTGTTCTCATTTAGGAAGACCAAAAGGAGAAGTTAAAAAAGAATTTTCACTTGCACCTGTTGCAAAAGAATTATCAAAACAATTAGGAATAGAGGTAAAACTTGCAAAGGATGTTATAGGAGAAAGTGCAAAAGAATTAACAAGCAATATTAAAGAAGGAGAAGTTGTTTTATTAGAAAATGTTAGATTCCATAGAGAAGAAACAGACAATGATCCAGAATTTGCAAAAAAACTTGCATCTTTTGCAGATGTATTTGTAAATGATGCATTTGGAACAGCACATAGAGCACATGCTTCAACAGCAGGCGTAGCAAATTATTTACCAGCTGTATCAGGATTTTTAATTGAAAAAGAATTAAACTTTATGGGAAATGCACTAGAAAATCCAGAGAGACCATTTGTTGCAATACTTGGAGGAAAAAAAGTTTCAGACAAAATAGGAGTTATTGATAGTTTACTTGAAAAAGTAGATACATTAATAATAGGTGGAGGAATGGCATATACATTCTTTAAAGCAATGGGATATAATGTTGGAAATTCTATTTGTGAATTAGACAAATTAGATTTAGCAACAGAACTTATGGAAAAAGCAAAAGCAAAAGGTGTAAAATTAATGTTACCAGTAGACACAAAAGTTGGAAAAGAATTTGATAAAGACACAGAAAGTAAAATTGTAAAATATACAGAAATTCCAGATGGATGGGAAGGATTCGATATAGGAACAGAAACAATAAAAATGTATGAAGAAGAACTTAAAAAAGCAAAAACAGTGGTATGGAATGGCCCAGTTGGACTATTTGAATTTGAACAATTTGCAGTTGGAACAAATTCAATAGCAAAATGTCTTGCAAATGTAGATGCAATAACAATTATAGGAGGAGGAGATTCAGCAGCAGCAATAGAAAAAGCAGGTTTATCAGACAAATTTTCTCATATATCAACAGGTGGAGGAGCTTCTCTAGAATTCCTAGAAGGAAAAAAACTACCAGGAATAGAATGTTTACAAGACAAGTAGATGGCAGGTTTTCATGCCTGCCCAAAAGATATAAGAAAGGAAAGAATTTTATGAGAAAAAAAGTAATAGCAGGAAATTGGAAAATGAATATGCTTCCAAATGAAGCAATAGAATTTATACAAGAATTTGCACCACTTGTAAAAGATACACAAAATGAAGTTATTTTATGTGTACCTTATACAGATTTATTTTATGTATTATTAAACACACAAGATACAAACATAAAAGTAGGTGCACAAAATATGCATTGGGAAGAAAAAGGAGCATATACTGGTGAAGTATCTGCAAAAATGCTAAAATCTATAGGAGTAGAATATGTTATTATAGGACACTCAGAAAGAAGACAATATTTTGCAGAAACAGACGAAACAGTTAATAAAAAAGTAAAATCAGCATTTGCAAATGGATTAAAACCAATAGTATGTGTTGGAGAAACATTAGAGCAAAGAGAAAAAGGAATTACAAACGAAATTATAACAAATCAAACTAAATTAGCTTTAGAAGGATTAGATAATAATCAAGTAGAAGAAACAATTATTGCTTATGAACCAATATGGGCAATAGGAACAGGAAAAACAGCTACATCTGAAGATGCAAATGAAAGTGTAAAAGCAATTCGTAAAGAAATTGAAAAAATCTATGGACAAAATACAGCAAATAGAGTTATAATACAATATGGCGGAAGTGTAAAATCATCAAATGCTAAAGAATTATTTGAAACTTCAGACATTGATGGTGGGTTAGTAGGAGGAGCAAGCCTAAAACCTGAAGAATTCGCTAAAATTGTAAATTATGATGCATAATTTAAATAAAGGAAGGTAATTATACATGGACAAAAAATTAACTATGCTAATGATATTAGATGGATTTGGAGAAAACGAAAATAAAAAAGCAAATGCAGTAGCAATAGCTAATACTCCAAATATTGATAAACTAATGAAAAAAAATCCTGTAACAAAAGTTTATACAAGTGGATTAAATGTTGGACTACCAGATGGACAAATGGGAAATTCAGAGGTAGGTCATACAAACATTGGTGCAGGAAGAATAGTGTATCAAGAATTAACTAGAATTACAAAATCTATTGAAGATGGAGACTTTTTTAGTATACCAGAATTTAATGAAGCAATAGAAAATTGTAAAAAAAATAATTCTAAATTACACATAATGGGATTAGTATCAGATGGAGGCGTTCATAGTCATAATAGACATTTATACGCACTACTAGAACTTGCAAAAAGAAAAGGTATTGAAGATGTATATGTACATGCATTTTTAGATGGTAGAGATACACCACCAGCATCTGCTGAAAGTTATATAGCAAAACTTGAAGAAAAAATGCAAGAAAAAGAAATTGGTAAAATTGCTAGTTTATCTGGTAGATTTTATTCAATGGACAGAGATAAAAGATGGGAAAGAGTTAAAAAAACTTATGATGCACTTGTAAAAGGAGAAGGAAAAAAAGCAGCATCTGCAATTGCAGCAATCGAAAGCTCTTATCAAGAAGAAGTATTTGACGAATTTGTTGAACCTACATTAATTTGTAATGGAGATACACCAATAGCAACAATAGAAGATAAAGATTCAGTTATATTCTTTAACTTTAGACCAGATAGAGCAAGAGAAATTACAAGAGCAATAGTAGATCCAGATTTTGATGGATTTGAAACAAAAAAATTAGATGTATATTTTGTTTGTTTTACAAAATATGATGAAACTATTCCAAATGTAAATATTGCATTTAAACCTACAAAATTAACAAATACATTTGGAGAATATATAAGTAAAAAAGGTTATACACAATTAAGAATTGCTGAAACTGAAAAATATGCACATGTAACATTTTTCTTTAATGGTGGAGAAGAAAAACAATATGAAGGTGAAGAAAGAATATTAGTACCTTCTCCAAAAGTAGAAACATACGATTTAAAACCAGAAATGAGTGCTTATGAAGTAACAGAAAAAGTAGTTGAAGCAATAAAATCTTCAAAATTTGATTGTATAATATTAAATTATGCAAATCCAGATATGGTTGGACATACAGGAAACTTAGATGCAGC
Organism: uncultured Clostridia bacterium; assembly: GCA_947584125.1. GTDB lineage: Bacteria > Bacillota > Clostridia > TANB77 > CAG-508 > CANRMR01. Next base: position 2,160 of record CANPWI010000059.1, on the reverse strand, counting down.
AGTAAAAGCACTAGAAGCAATAGATGAATGTGTAGGAAAAGTTGTAGAAGCAGTAGAGGAACAAAATGGAGTATTATTAATTACAGCAGACCATGGAAATGCGGAGCAAATGATAGATTATAAAACAGGAGAACCACATACAGCTCATACAACAAATCCAGTACCATTAATATTAATTGGTATGGAAGGTGTAAAACTAAAAGAAGGAAAACTTGCAGATTTAGCACCAACAATGCTTGATATTATGGGACTTGAAAAACCAGAAGAAATGACAGGAGATAGTTTAATTATAAGATAAAACATTTTCGTGGAGGTATTTTCTTGGTAGTTATTCGGAAAAGTAAAAAAAATATATGAAGAAATACAAGATAAACTATTTTATATGATACCAGAAAAATGGGAAAGTATATATTTATATGCATCAGTCATAGACCAAAATAAAGATTTACAATCTGGTGAAATGTTCTTTTATTATTATCCAAAAGGAGTATTAAAGAAAAATCCAGTAAATGTATATGAAATACCTAATAGGTTTAATATAGATGAAGATGCTTATGTAAAACTTGTAAAAGATTTATATAATAAAATAAAAGAATTAAGAAATGAAATAGTTAGTTTAGGTGAACCTAAATGGTCTAATTTAACTATTTCTATCGAAAATTCTACATTTAAAGTTCAGTATGAATATGAAGATTTAACAACCTCTGAAATTAACAATTATTATAGACATCTTTTATGGAGATGCAAATATTTAAATATTCCATTATCATCTTACAATAAAAAAGATAAAGCAGTACTTGCAAGATATATTGAAAAACAAAAAGGTGTTAAAAGAACGGTAAATGTTCATACACAAGGAATATATAAAGAACATTATAAAAATATAATAGATTATGAAAAAGAAGATACAACCCGAGATATAGAATTAAAAAGTGAAAATGATAAAGATAAAGAAGAAAAAATAAAAAGTCAAATTTTAAATTTAAAAAATTAAGTTATTAATATTAAAAATATATAAAAAGGAAATAATACTTGAAAATATTTAATTTCCTATAGCTAAACAAAATTAGGAGGTAATGAAAAAATGAAAGAAAGTTTAGAAATTGAAAGCGTAAGAGCATTAGAAGTATTGGATTCAAGAGGAAATCCAACAGTACAAGTAGAGGTAGTATTAGAAGGAGGATTTTCAGGAGTAGCTATGGTTCCATCAGGAGCATCTACAGGTAGCTTTGAAGCTGTAGAATTAAGAGATGGAGACAAATCAAGATACATGGGAAAAGGTGTTACAAAAGCTGTTGAAAATGTAAATAATATAATCGAAAAGCAAATAATTGGAATGAATGCTTATGATCAAATTGCTTTAGATAAAAAATTAATAGAAATTGATGGAACAGAAAATAAAGGTAAATTAGGTGCAAACGCAACACTTGGAGTATCACTTGCAGTAGCAAAAGCAGCTGCAGAATCTCTAGGAATGAGTTTATATAACTATATTGGTGGAGTAAATGCAAAAACATTACCAGTTCCAATGATGAACATTATGAATGGTGGAAAACATGCTGATAGCAGTTTAAGTATACAAGAATTTATGATAATGCCTGTAGGAGCAAAAACATTCTCAGAATGTATGAGAATGGGTGTTGAAATATACCATACATTAAAGAAAGTATTAAAAGAAAAAGGACTTTCAACAGGTGTTGGAGACGAAGGTGGATTTGCACCAATGCTTGAAAGTGATGAAGATGCTTTAAAATTAATAGTTGAAGCAATAGAAAAAGCTGGATATAAAGCAGGAGAAGATGTTTTATTAGCATTAGATGTTGCAAGTACAGAAATGTATGATGAAGCAAAGAAAATAGGAAAAGAAGGAAATTATTATTTCTGGAAAACAGACGAATTAAAAACTGTTGATGAAATGATAGATTACTTAGTAAACTTAGCAGAAAAATATCCAATAATCTCAATAGAAGATGGTTTAGCAGAAGAAGATTGGGAAGGATGGAAAAAACTAACAGACAGAATAGGAGACAAAGTTCAATTAGTTGGAGACGATCTATTTGTTACAAACATTAAGAGATTACAAAAAGGATTAGATAATAAAACAGCAAACAGCATATTAATAAAATTAAATCAAATAGGTACATTAACAGAAACATTAGA
>CANPWI010000058.1 GCA_947584125.1 uncultured Clostridia bacterium | reverse complement strand
ATTGAAGGTATGCAAAAAATAATTGATATTATAATTCCTAAATTTATCATTATTTTATTCTTTTTCATATATATTTTACTCCAATCTTTACAATTTTTAATCTTCATATAAATTCTTTAACATTCTATCATATTAGTTATATTTTTTCCATATAAAATTAAAATAAATTTCCTCCAGTATAACTAGCGGAAATTTATTTATATATATTTATAATGTTATTTAACTCTTTTTGCTACAACTACCATTCTTCCATTATCTTGTGAATATTCACATGTAATCATAGTAAGTAATTGCTCTCCATAATTCGCATCTATTCCTGTATCGTAAAGCTGTATATTTTTTGCATTTTGTACAAAATTATTGTATTTTTCTTCACTATCTAATTCTATTTCATTATAATATCTAAAAACATTTTTTTCATTTTTGTAAAAAATTCTTGATGTAAATACAGCTATTATTTTATATTCTCTTGACTCATTTTCTGTTATTAATTTTACTGTATCATGGTTTTTATAAAATTCTTCGTCTTTATATTTTAACAAGTTATTAAACATTTCTCCATTGTTCATATTATGACCGTATATTACAAGATTTGAATTATTATCGTTTATATCACATATATTTTTTAAGTATATAGAACCATAATTATTTACTTCGTTTCTATAGTCATGATTTAAATAATAATTGTTATCTTCATTTTGTAATAGTGGATAGTTAATTTTTGTATCATCTATTGCTATCCAACCAATAATATCTTGATTCTGCTTTTTTAATTCTGAAATTTTATTTATTTGTTCTTCGCCAATTTGTGTATTTTCCTTTAAATTCATGTAATCTTGAACATCATTTATTACATTCTTGTCTTTAGCTTTTATATAAGTATTATATCCAAAGTAACATGCACAAGCTAAAAGAGCAAGAAAAATTATTGTAAATATTATTTTTTTGATTTTTCTTGTTTTTTTCTTTTTACCTTTTTTTTCTTCTTTTTTATTACTTAAATTATGACTATTTTTTATTTGCTTATTTGTAGTTTTCATTCTTTTTGGTGTATACTTTTCATCTTTCTTTTCCATAAATATCTCCTATAATATACTATAAGGTAGATAGATATAAAATCTAATCTACCTTATATATTAAATTAGTAAATTATTTTATAAATTTTTTACTTACTACAGCTCCTGCTAATGATACTAATGTAACTATTCCTGTAGATACTGCATAAACATCTCCTGTTTTTGGTTCGTCGTCTAGTTCATCACTTGCTACTGTTGTATTAGTATTTTGATCTTGTACTAATTTTTCATATTTTGCTTCTATATTTGCTAATCTTTCTAATACAGAGTTCATATCAGCTTCTAAGCTTTCATAGTCAGATTTTAATCCTGCTACTTCTTCTTTTAATGCACTATTATCACCTGTTAATTGTTCAATTGCAGCTTCTAATTGTGCTAATTTTTCAGCTAATGGATCATAAGTAACATCTGTACTAACTGTATTTCCGTTAACTTTTACTTCACCTGTACCTTCGTTTTCAACTTTTACTCCAACTGGTACATTAGTAAGTGTTATGTCTCCTTCTTCAACTGTTATTTTTCCAGATTTTAATTCACTAATTGCTGTTTGTATATTAGCATCTGTTTCTTCACCCATATAGTATGTAGTTTCACCTTCATCTGTTGTAATTTTTAGAACTAAATCAGAACTAATATATTCAACATCTATTGGTTTGTTACTTGTTGCTTTTACTACATCTATTACACTATTTCCATTATTTGAATAAAGTGCAACTGTAGCAATTGGGCTTGTTGTTTTTGCTTCATAAACTACTGGACTTGTACTAGCATTTGATACTAAGTTTGCACCATTTATAGTTACAGTCATACCAGCAAAATTATCTTTTTTAGCAACAACTGCTGCACCTGTTGGAACATCTCCTGGTGTTCCATAAGGTGTAGTATCTTTAGTTACATCTGTAGTTGCTGTAATTGTTCCTCCTGTAATATTAGTATTTCCTCCAGCAGAGTAAACTCCAACTGTTCCTGAAATATTACCACCACTAATATTTAGATCTCCATTATTTTTGTGTTGAATTGCTGCATATTGTTTACTTTGTACTGTTCCATTTTTAATGTTTATTGTTGTACTATTAAAGTTTTCATCACCTGTTGTTGCAAAATATTTTGTACCTATAGCATAAGAATCTGCTTTAACAGTACCACCATTTATATCAATTGTACCGTTTTCTACTGAAATTCCATATCTTGCTGAATCAACTGTTCCACCTTTTAAAATTAAATGTCCAGCACTTGGTGTAGTACCATCTTGTGTATTTCCATGTCCTACTTCTATTGCTGCTAATTTGTCTGCTTGATTTTTACATGTAATTTTACCACTTTCAATTGTAACTGTTCCTCTTCTAATCATAATTGCTGCACCACGGATAGGAGTATTTGTTGCTGTTTCATTATATAAAATTTCTCCGTTTCCATTACTACTATCTTTAATTGTTACATTATAATTGCTTCCATTTACCTCAATTATGTGTTTTTTTGCACCAGTATTACTTGCATCAGATTTAAAATCAGCTGAAGTACTTATTGTATGTCCATTTAAATCTAATGTTATGTTTTTGCTATTGTTGTCATCTGTTGTTATAGTATTTGATCCAAAGTATACAGTATTATCTACTGCATAGTTTTGATTTAATGTTATAGTATTGTTAGTATTAACAGCATTGTCTATTAAGTTTTGTAAATCTGCTGTATTTCCTGCTACTTCTCCATCTGCTCTTACGGCTGTTGGAACAGTAAATAAAATTACAGCTGCAAGTAGCAAAATTGCTCCGATTAAGATTTTCTTTTCCATCTTAATTCTCCTTTCTTATAATAGAATTAAGATAAAATTATTAATAATTTTATCTTGTATCATTATGATACAAGATTTTGTATTTTTTGTCAACAAATTTTTGTATTATTTTATTAAATATTGCTTAATTTTTATGAACAACTTATATGTTTGTATTTAGGTGATATTTAGCGTTTTTTTGTTTTTAATAGTGCAAATATTTTTTACTTATTTGTCGAATTTAACTATATATCTTTATATCTTTTTTGACAAGAAAAAACTAGGAACGACAAATTTCCTAGTCTTTTATATTTATAGATATTTTTTAATTACTGCAGCTCCTGCTAAAGATAATAATGTAACTATTTCTGCACCAGTTTTATAAAAATCACCTGTTTTTGGTTCGTCATCTAATTCATCATTTTGTGAATAATTGTATGTGTTAGTAGTTTGACCTAAATTTTCATTTTCTTCTTTTTTTGGATAATTATTTTGCTGACTATCTCCGCCTTGTGAATTGTTATTTTGTGAGTTATTGTTTTGAGAATTATTATTCTGTGAATTATTATCTTCAACTGAAGTTGATGGATTTTCATTATTATTATTATTATTATTGTTGTTATCATTGTTATCATTGTTATTATTATCTAATCCTGGAGTTATTTTTTCTCCTTCCATAGATATTTTCATTTTATATTGTGTAATATTATTATCAGAATCAGACACACTGTATGTTACATTATATTGTCCTTCTTCATTTTTATTTAAGTCTGTTTCTATTTGTGTACTATTTTCGTCTATTTTGATTTCTCCATCTTCATTATCTTTTGCATTAATTAAAGAATATAAGTCAACATTTGTTCCTGTTTTATATGTAAGTGTATTTGTAGCTGTTGTAATTACTGGTTTACCACCTTGTAGAATTCTATTTATTAATTCTTTAAACTCCTCTTTATCTTCATCTTTTAATGCATTATATGCTATATATACTTCAGATTTTTTCTTAAAGTTTATTAATTTATTGTCTAATTCTTCATCTGTTACATTTTCTTTATATTCTTTAATAATTTTTGTTAATTCTTCTTTTAATATATTATAAGAAATCTTTTCTGCTTCATCATCTGTCATTGTTTCTAGTTTTAAACCATTTTCAGTTACTACATAAGTTATATCAGCATTTTTTGATGTAAATTCATCAATTACATTTGTTGATAATGTACTAAATACCTTTACTTTTCCTATATTTGAATTTTTTATTTCTATTTTATATCCTGGCTTTATATTAACATCATAAGAATCTTTCTTATAGCTGAAATAGTTTACATTATTTTCTATAGTATCAGCTTTTTCTTCTATAATTACATTTCCATTTTCATCTAATATTTTTAGATAATTTCCTGCATTTCCCATATTAGAACCGCCAAAAGATATATTTGCTTTAGTATAATTATCACTAAATATTACACCACAACCTTTTGTTCCATAAATACCTTGTACTTCAATTCTTTGATAGTTATCATATTTCTTTTCTTCAGCTTTTTCATAAACATAATTATATACATTTTCTTTTCCTTCTTTTATTTGAACATATATATAATCTTGTGAATAATTACTATTTACTGGCATTTGTACATAATATGTTCCAACTGGAAGATTATCTATTTTTACTGTATTTCCTTCTATTGTAGCATTTTTTACAATTTCATCTGCTTGTTTTATTTTAATTATTTTTCCTTTTACATTTTCTATGTTATCAATATCAATATTTATTGTTAAATTTCCTGTGATATTATAATTTTTTAATATATCATTTGTAACTAAATCATATTTTTCTGAAATTTCTTCTCCATTCATTACTTTTGTTATTGATTCTTCTGATACTATATCTTTTAATATGTTTAATGTTGGCATATCTTGACTATATACTTTTTCTTTTACCTCATCACTAATATCTAATTGCCAAGCTTCCATATATGGAATAATATTTACATTATAAATATCTGCAATAGCTTCTACATAAGCATCTTGATTTGTCATAGTTCTTCCTGCATTCATTTGTCTACGATACCACTTGAACATTTTTGAATATGTATCTGGTCCTTCAAAAGCATCAAATAAGTTTATTACCATATATAATTTAGCAGATACATCTTTATCATAATAAGTTTTTTCTGTTTTAAATCTTTCTTGATTTTTTTCTTCTTCAATTTTTGACATTTTTCCTAACCATTCTGTTTTTCCTGTATAAATTGATTTATCTGTTTGAATGTAATAACCTAATATATTGTTTGATGTTTCTCCTAAATTCATTGTATCACTTGTATGTCCCGCTAGATTTCCTGTTCTTCCAAAAGTTCCTTGATAACCATGTGCAATTTCATGCAGTCCACCCCAGTTCATTTGAAAAAATGCAGCTATACTTGAACCATTAGAACCAACATGTGAACCTGCATAATATGCTGCGCCTGCTCCATGTACATTAGCTCTTACTAAATATTTTGTTCTAACATTTTGGTCTAATACATCTTCTGGATTTAAACTTAAACCAATTATTTCATCCATTCTATCAACAACTTTTTTATAATATTCGAAATATTCGTCTAATGTTTTAAATGTATCTGTCCATAAATTATGGTTAATTAATTTATCAACATCTGCAAATGGTACTACTATTGTAAGTACCTCATTTTCTACTACTGCATAAGAGTCTTTTCTTTCTTTCCATTTTTCAAAGAATTCTGTTTCATCATCTTTATAATGATAATATACTAATTCTTTAACAGATGTATCATATTCAAGTTCTACTTTGTATGTTTTTGTTAAACTATTATCTTCTTTTGATAAAACCTTTGAAGTAAATAATGGAACTGCATCAAAAGACAAGTTTGTTGTAACTTCTTTTGTATCTTTATTTTCTGATTTACCATTATTATTAGATATTGTAACCCAATCTTGTTCTTGTTTATTTTTATCAAATTTAAGTGGTGATAAAGCTGTATCTTTCCATGAGTCATCTGTAATAAATGCCATATCTATATTTGAATCAGCTTCTAATACTCTTACATTAATACTAGTACCTTCTGGCATATATATACCAAATAATTGTCTATCCCCATAATTACATCTTGTAAATCCTGCAATATCCATATTCCAAACTGATGGAATTGTGTATAATGTTCTTTCTACATTAATTTTTGCATCTGGATTATCAGTTACAATTACTGGTACTGTAAGAGTTGTTTCATTGTTATGTGAATCCTTAACTTTATATTTAATACTATAGGTTCCTTCTGTATGTATATCAACTGTTCCTTCTGATTCTATTTTAGTTGTAAGGTCTCCGTCTTCAAAATCTTTTGCAAAAATTCTAAATCTTGTATCTTTTATATCAAAATTGTCTATGATATCCTTTTTTATTGTAATTTTAGTGGCTCCATAAAAAATAGGTGCATTCTTTGTACTCCAATAACTATTTTTATTTTTCTTTTCTGTGTCTGTATTAGCGAAAGAAAAATTGTTTAATATTGGCAAAAATAAATTAAAAAATAATGTAGCTGTTACAGCTAAGCATAAAAATTTTTTTGTCATAAAACCCTTCCTTTCTGGCCTTTTAAGGCACATTATGTTTTTTGATAAATTTTTAAAATTATACCATAATATATTTATGATTTCAATGATTTTTTCAATTTTTTTCACGCATTTTTTTACCTATTATATACAACATATTATAATGCAAAATAGAGTACATTTTATGATAAAATGTACTCCATTTATTATATTTTATAATTTATTTACTATGTTTTGTTTTCTTTCTTAATTCTTGTTTTTTCTTTTTTATAAAGATTGCAACAATAATTAATACTACAAGGGTAATTATTGCCCAAGTTACAGATTTGTTTGCACCTGTTTTAAATGGATTTGTTACTCCACTATTATTTTGTCCTGCCCCATTTCCATTTGATGAGCCTTCTCCATTATTTTGTGAAGCACCTCCATTTGATGAGCTTCCTCCATTTGATGAACTTCCACCATTATTTCCTGTGTTTCCATTACCATTATTTTGGTTTTCTTCATCATCACCTTGATTATCATTATCTCCTTGGTTTCCACTATCATCACTATTATCTTTTTTATTTAAAACAGCTGTAAATTCATTTATATTAAGTGTATTATCTTTATATGAAATAGCTGATATAGCAGATTTTTCTTCAACTGAATCAATTTTTATTGTAGTATTATCTCCATTTACATTTCTAAATTCTAATGTTCCTATTTCTAATCTATTAGAATTATCTGGGTTTAATTCTTTTGTTCCAACATAATAAATATTTAATTCTTTTGTTTTTTTACCATCTACATTTGTAATTTCGCTAATATCAGCTTGTTTTAAGTCACTATCTGGTATATTAGTATCGTTAAAATTAAATACTACCTCTGCTTCTTCTTCTACATCTATATCTGCTGATATGTTAAATGATGCAATACTGTCTTCATCTGACATTTCTATTATAATATGGATTAATTTTTCATTTGATTGGTCTTGTTCAAATCTTACACCTAAATTATATTGTAATAAATCTTTATTCTCATTATCTGCAAGTGCACATCCAGAAAATACAGATAAGCTAACAATTAAAGCAAGTATTGTTATCATTATTTTTTTACTAAAATTTATTAGTTTCATAATATCCTCCCTTCATATATCATTTGCCTATGTGTGCATCTCTTATCTAAGAAATACACACATCTTAGGCATAAATTTTCTTATTATTTATTAGGTTTTAATTCAATTTTAGAATTAGTCCATTCATCTTGTAATTCTAATCTAAATGTATCACTTACAAGTCTTTCTCCTTCGTTTGTTTCTGCATTATCTACTCTGTTAAGCTCTGCTCTAATTGATTTAAGTGAAGATTTAACTGTTTCATAATTATCATCTGTTGGTTCTATGTAATATACCCAAATACCATCTGTTACATTTCCAAGTTCTCCATGTTCTGGATTTTCAGCAAATATTATTTGTGAACCACTAATTATCTTGTTATCTTGATTCCAAAGTTTAACTACATTGTAAGCTGGGTTTCCTTTGTATGTTCCTGTAAATACTATAGAGTTTGCAGGAATTGATACTTTTTCATGTGTTTCATCACCTTGTTGTGCTACATATTCTTCTTTTAGAATTCCTACACCTTCATTAATTAATTCAATATTATCTCCTGATTCTCCTAATAAGTCTATTTCTGCAATTGATATTTCAGTTTGATTTTCGTTTTTGATTACTAATTTTACATAGGATGTATTGTAAGTATAGTATCTGTCGTCACCTTCTTTATTAAAGTAAACTTTTTCTTCTTTATTGTTATCTAAACTGAATGTTCCTTCTTTTACTTTTTCCCAATTTACATTGTCATTGCTTACTTGAATTTCATAATCTTTAATTACATTATTATTTCCTGCTTTATATTTTAATCCTGTTAATACTTGTGGTTCTCTAAGTGAAATTATTATTTCACCATTTTCACCTGTTGGTAGTTTTGCAACATATTCGTCATCTTTATTGTTGTTTGCTATTTTTGAAATTTCTGTTTCCTTTTCAGGTTCACAATATGAATCATTGTAATTATATTTTTGTTCGTTTTTTCCTTCTTCAACAAGATTTGATGTTATCTCCCAACCTTCTTTTGATATGCTTCCATCATTTCTTATTTTAATTGATTCTAATGTTTTTGATTCTGTTTTATTTAAGTATTTATCGTAAGCTGTTACTGTATATGTTATTACTCTATTGTTTATTGTATCAATTCTATCTGTGTAAATTATTTTTCCATCTTTGTATTCAACATTGTATTTTTTGTAAGCTGCTTGTTTGTCTTGTTCTTTTGCATCTTTACTTACATAAATATCGTCAGCTGATACAAATGCTACTGCTCTTTTGATTTCTTTATCATTATCCATATAGCTTCTTTCTATTTCATAACCAAG
>CANPWI010000057.1 GCA_947584125.1 uncultured Clostridia bacterium | reverse complement strand
AATGTTATTATTGGAAATACCTATAATGGATCAGATGGCTATTATAGTAAAAGTGAAAATAGAATTGTAATATCTTCTAACTTATCTTTAGATGATAGGACAGCAACATTATTACATGAAATTACTCATGCTTTGTATGATGACTTTAATTATTCTAAAGAAAGAAATTTAAGTGAAATGTTTGTCGAATCTGTTGCATATATAGTAGCAGATTTTTTTGGATTAGATACTGGGAAATGTAGTTTTTCATATGTTACTAGCTGGGGCGAAGGAAATAATAAAGAATTGTTAAAACTAGGAAACAAAATTCAAGAAACATCTGACAAATTAATATCTAAAATCGAAAATCAAATGGAAAAGATGAACTTAAAAGTAGCATAAAGGGTGTATTTAACTAAAAATTAATGAAGAGGAGAAATATTATATGCAAGGATACAATGTATATGAATATGTAAATATATCAAATGTTATTAACCAGCTACATTTAAAGAAGACAAATCAAATAGGATATTATATATATACTCTTTGTCCGTTTTGTCAGCGAGAAAAAGAAAAAAATGGATATTTAAAATTAAATACTATCAATAATACGTATATTTGCAAAAATTGTCAAGAGAGTGGTAGTTCCATTGATTTGTATGCTAATTTAAAATATATAAGTAAAAAAGATGCATTCAAAATGTTATTGAAAGATACTCCAGTATTAGATAATGTTCCATATGTGTTTAATAATCCAATAAAAGATGAATGGTACAGAGATTTAGTATATAGAAAATTTTTAGATATGCAGAATCTAAATAAAGTACATTATAATAAATTGAAAAATATGAATTTTACAGACGAATATATAAGAAACTATCAATTTAAAAGTATTGAAAATAACAATTATAAGAAAAGGAAAATATGTATGGAATTACAAAAACAAGAATTAAGACTTGATGGCATTCCAGGATTTTATCAAGATACAAATTTTAAGTGGAATTATAAATCACATAAAGGTATTTTTATACCTGTTATTCTTAATAATAAAATACAGGGACTAAGAATTTTACTTGACAATGAATATAGATTAGAAACAGAAAATATATGGTTTTCTAGTAATAATGAATATAATGGAACAAAAGCATATAACTGGCCTATGATATTAACAGAAACAACAAGAAATTGGCTAGATATTTATAATTCTAAACAAAAAGAAGTTATTATTATTGCAACTGAAATGATATTGGCTCATAAGTTATTTAATAATTCTAATATGACGGTTATTGGAATTCCGAATAATATTGATAAAGATTTGATTTTAAACATAGTTAAAAGAATGAATGCATCTGAAGTTATACTGTATTTAGATAAATATACTATATTACATACTAGCAATTATGTATTTTCAAACGTTATTGATGTATTGGAAAAGCAAAATATAAGAGTTGATTTTAGAGTAGCAGTATCTGAAAAGAATATAGAAATGGATACGATTGAAATGGAAAAGCAAAGGAAAACAGCTTAAAGGGGGAATAGCTTATTGAAGAGAAATCAAGAAATAAAAGTGTCAAATAAAGTTATAAAGAACTTAAAAGATAAGGGATTTATAGTTCATAAATACTTTGCTAAAACAACTAAAAGTATATACTTAAAACTTGATTATGGAGTATGTTGTGGTATAAGAATAAGCGATCATAATGGCAAGAAAAAATATAAATATAAATTTAATCTTATAAAACAATATCAAGGTCCAAAACAAGTAATTGATAAAGGGTATTTAAGAAATTTTTATAATTACAATGATACTAAAGAATTGATAGAGGATGTACAAATTGAAAAGGAAAACAAAATTACTAAATATGGCTTATGTAATTATCAAGAGTATATGAATGCTAATTCAAAGAGTAGATTATATAGGACATTTAAAAAAGTAGCATAAGAGATGGAGCTTATATTCCATCTCTTAAAAATTTAGAAAGGTGATAAGATAATATGGATGAAATAATAGAAAAAATTGAATTTAAAGAATATGAGAAATTAATAAATATAACCTTATTTAATGAAATTATAGCATTTATTGCCAACACAAGAAATGGTAAGGAAACAAATAATATCTTATGTGAAATACAGCAAAAATGTATTTGGTATTGTGTTAGTAATACGACGAATTTTCAAGAAAAATATAATTTTGAATATTTGGGTGAACTATTAGAAAGATATGAGGAAAGATTCCGAAATAATATTGAAGATATTAGAGCTATAGCGTTAGCATTAGGTTACGGAAAAAAATTGATAGAAAGTAATATGATAATTGGAACACAATTAATTAATTTTTTGAGTAAAATAAAGAAATTGGCAAAAGAAGATATTTATTTACAAGGTGCTTTATATTTGGTTGATAATGAAAAATATAATATATATGCTGAGCAACTTATAAATGCAAAATACACTAGAACAGAAGAGATAATTTTTATTCTATCTATTTTTTATGACACAATGGAAATAGTATTTAGAAAGCATAGAAATGATATTGTATCATTATTAGGTAAACAAAAGAGTATATCTGTTATAGGAAATATTGGAGTATACGCATGGGTTATTAGAACATTATATATTTTAATAAACAATGATAGAAAAAAAGATATTTCTTTGCTGAAGGCGTTAATAAAAGTTCCAACTGGTTTTCAAAAAAAGGATACTAACGTATATACAGAACTTATACTAAATGGATATAGTAAAGAAGAAATAGCATATTTGAATTATTTAATATTATCATTTAATACTGTTTCTAAAGCTATTAAATTAGAAAATTCAATTGTTGCTGAAAAAATTGCAGTTAATTTTTGTGAGGTTTTTATAAATAGTGAAAATACGCATGAAAAAGATGTTTACACTATAATTAGAAAAATTTTGTTAAAATATAGAAAATTTGATGTTAAATGTTATGGTTGTGAGACAATAAAAAAGGCATTAGATAAAAAGATAAATATAATAAATCCTATTACATTTATAGAACTTTACGGTGAATTTGATAATGAATTATTTTCATTTGATATATTAGATGAAAAATGGAATATTGTTGCATCAGAATGTGAGGAAGATATTTATGAAGAAATAGTAGATAATTTCTTATATTTCAAGATTGATGATAAGGAAAAACTGAAAAAATGTATAGAAAAGTATAATAATTTAACTGGGAGAAATTATATTGAATCTTTTTATAAAATGAAATATGGAAGACAAAATATATTTGACAAGTTAGTTGATAAAAATGTAATAATTCTAAAGAATATATTTGCACATATGGAAAAAGAAAAAAATTATAGGTCGAATCATTTGGAAACATATATAAGAAAAATTCAAAGAAAGCAAGCATTAGATTTTCTAAAATACTTAATAAGAAATAATCAATATACTATAAAAGAAATTAACGATATGGGATTTGAATTAGGAGATTTATTAAAAAAGTATGCTTATTCTGGTGTTGAATTAAATATTGATAGAAAATTTTTAAAAAACAAAGATAAAAGATTTTTATTTAATTGTTTGGAAAGATTTATGTTCTATGAAAGACCATCAAATTACTTGGCTTTTTTAGAAGCTACACTAAAATATGAAAAGATAGAAAAACTTTTTCATAAAAGGGAGTTGTGTGAGATATATAAACAGTTGTGTGAGATAGCACCAGAAAGATATGAAAAAGAAAGGTTACAAGAAAAATTTTTATCGTCTGAGGAAATGAAAAAAATTAGAAATCAAAAGATAATGCAAAAACAATATGAGAGAGCACAGAAACTGATAGAAATGGAACATAAATTAAATATGGAATTTAAGGATATAAAGAACAATAATTTTCAAAAATTATATGATTTTTGTAATTATTGTTACTTATCAGAGGAAAAGCAATTAAGCATGAAGATGGTAAAAGAATATTTATATACTAATATATTAAATTTTAATATTGACAATATGCAAATGATTTGTTTAATGAAGTTGTTACAGCTTTTTTTAAAAAATAATGAAATGACAATATATGAAGTTATACAAATATTAAATAAATATGTAGGAGGAAAAGCGAATGAACACGAATTTAATGAAACATACAAATTTAATTATCAGAATTAAAAATAATGGACTTGATGTACAATTAATAAAAATTTTTCCATTAGACAAAATTATAAATTGTTGTAAAAGAATAGAAGATATAAAAATATTGAAAGATGACTATAAAGAAAATGGAACATTTCAGCAAGAACTTGTTAGAGATGAACGTTTTATATTTTATCTAAATAAGATATATGAAAATGAATTAGATATAAAAGGCTTGGAAATATTATTAAAAAATATTCAACAACATAATGAAAAAATTTCTGATTACCCAATAAATGGCGTACTAGATATACTGGGTAATACTAATTTACAATATGGTGCGTATTATAGTTATCTGAAATATTATCGAGATTATACTAACAATAATGCGTTCAAAAAAATAATTACAAATAATTTAAACCATTTTTATGAACAATCTAAAATAGCCTTTGAGGATTTATCAGAAGATGAAAGAGAATTACTGAAAACGAATACATTAGATAATTATAATTTGATACCAATAGAAAATATAAAGGCAGTATATGAAGTTCTTTTAAATAATGAGGAATTAAAAGAACTTATATTATTTTTAAATAATAAGCAAATGTATCTACCATTAGATTTAGAGTTATATGAAAAAATTACGGCTGATGCAAAAGAAGATAAGAGGTTAATAGAAAGAATAATAGATAAGATACATGATAATGAAATTACTTATAGATTACTTTTAAAGTGGTTAAGTAATGATTGTAAATTATATGATTTAAAAATCTTAGAAAGTAAAATAGAAGAACTCAATAAACAGGAAATTATGGAGATTACCAGCAATAAAAGCAAATACATAAATTTCATTTATGGAAGTAAATTAAATCAATTTCCTTTAGATTCAATGTATGGAGAGATGGAAGAATTGATTATTTATGCAATTAGTAATAATAAAAATGGATTTTTAAGGCTGATTGAAAATAATATAGATGTTTTTTTGGCAATTCCATATAATTCTATTTTATTTGATAAAGATTTTTATACAACATACATAAATATAAATGAATTAACAAGTAAACATCTAAATAAGTTGAAAACAGAAATAAGAGATTCAAATTATAATTTATGTATTTTGAAAAAACAAGTATATACATTCGAGGAAATAATGACGTTGTATAAAGCTAGAAAAAGCTATATTTATTTATATAATAATTTGCTAGATTTAAAAATTGATGAAAGGCTCTTAAGGATAAGACAATTTATAAAAAAAGATTTATTAAAAGGAAAATTTGAAAATTTACAAATTCAAAAGTTAGCTGAAAGAATAAAAATAAAACCTTTATATAAGTGGCTAGAAAAAGACTTTAATGAAATAAAGGATATAAAAATTGAAGATTCAATACAAATGTTAATCAATTATGAATATATACAAAAATTTATTCCAGAAATAAAGAATCGAAACGAGTTATCATATATATTAAGAAATATTGATATAATTTCAAATTATGACAATATAAATAGTTTGAAAGAGAATATTGAGGATAACGATATTTATTGGGAATATTTAAAAAACAAAATGAATTTCAGTAATGAGTTCGTTGAAAAATATAAGGAGAATATAAAAGAATTTTTATTAAATAATGGATCTGAATTAGCGTATAAATACTACGAAAATTGTAATGATGAACAAAAAAATTCATTTAAGTTAATTGTAAAAGCAGAATTAATGGGAGAATTTAAAACATTAAAATATCATTCAAATGATTTGTATAAAGAGATAGATTATAAACTAAATGATATACAAATAAAAGAATGGACAGAAAATAATTCACAAATTATAGAAGGAAAGTATGATATTAGAGAGTATGATGACTTTTATCATACAATGATTTTGGGAGAAAAACCTCAAAGAACATGTTTATCTTATATAAATGGAATGTATAACAGATGTTTACTTGCCTGTTTTGATAGTAACAAAAAAATATTATATGCGAAAATAAACGGACAAATTGTTGCTAGAGCTATGGTTAGATTAACAAAAGGGAATTTTAATAATAAAATGAATATTAAAAGTGGATTAAGTTTTGTTGATGTTGAGAATAATGCACAAACTGAATGTACTAACGAATGTCTAACCTTATTTTTAGAAAGACCGTACATTGCATATATTACTGATGAAGAAGATAAAAAAATCAAAAAAATGTTTATAGGAATTTTGAAAGAAAAGGCTAAAAAAATGGGAGCAATACTCGTTTTAAGTTGTAACTATAATGATGTAGCAGAAAGGGATTTTGTTACAACAAGATATCATATGTATATTTCTAAATCAAAGTCTAGTTCACAATATTTAGATAGTTTAGACGGACAAGCTACAGTTTCAGACGAAGGACAATATAAATCTAATAACTTCTTAATTTGGAAACCCATTGAAAATACAAATATCAATAAATAGTATTGAAAAAGCTATTTTTAATTTATTTGAAGAATTTTTTAATAAATATCATTAGGATGATGAAATAAATAAAAATATAGAATTGGAGGAATAAAAAATGAAATATAAAACATTTAATTATAAAAATAATAAAAATTGCAGCTTTAAGGTTGGAAATTATCAAAATAATCCTCAATCTATGGCAATTGTAATAGTTGATAGTAAAGGAGAAGAAATAACAAGAGTTACAGTAAATATGCCGGATTATTTTTATTCACCTAATACAGCATCAATAAAAAATTATTTAGAGAATAGTGGAATGACAAAGTTTCTAAATAAATTAGGTGTAATAGAAGAAGTTTATAGTCAAAGAAAAGCAAATCCTTTTGCAACACAAACAGAAACAATAGATTTTTGTGAAATAAATGTTGAAGAAATAAAAAAATATAGTAGCAAATTTAATTATGAATTTGGCTATTAGAAAGAGAGATAATATGGAAGGTATAGAAAGAATAACGAAAATGTTAAAGGGGCAAAAAGATAAATATTTAAATGTTATAGCAAAACATTTAATGCAACATACGGAATTAGATCAAGCATTTTTAAATGAAGAGAAAAATTTTAAAGATATGGCAGAATACATAAAAGGTAAAGCGAAAAAACAAGCAACTGATGGAGTTGCTGTTATAGAAGATGCTACTGTATTCAAATGGGCTAGAGATTATTTTATAAAATCAAACAAAGAATTAGGAATTAAAAAGACTAGATTAGATAGAGGAAAACATGGAGATGTAAGTAAAGTTGAAGTTAAGGAAAGCGAAGAATTTGGTTCTATTTTTGATTCGGATGAAGATAACAAAGAAATTTCAACTGAAGATAATAAAGATAAAAAAGAAGAGATTGAACAGATATCATTATTTGGTATTTGATAGAAGGAGGAAAAATTGTATATAAAAAAAGAAATAAGAGAATTTATAGAAAAAATGCCTAGAGAAACAAAACTATCAAAAGAGTGGGTTAACTTTATAAAACAAATTGATAAATCTCATAATTTATTAATTGAACATGGAAAAGAAGAATATGAGTGTACTAACTGTGGGAAATATTCTTATGGTAAATTATTAAATAGTAGAAATTATAGATATCATGATATATGTCGATTTTGTGGTAAAAAGTATGAAATAAGAAGAAGTAACTTAAAAAATTACTTCTTCTTATATAATTTAGCAATGGTTGACAATATGAATAATAAACTAATTATAAGATACTATGAGGTATATAGAAGATATAATTATAAAATCAGAAGATTTGTTAATAGTATAGTAGAGTTCGCAAGGTATGTTCCGGAATTTGATGTAGTCTTATTAAATGATAGATGTCCTAGAGGACAAAATATATACCACGATGAGAAAATTAAAAAATGGAGAGTATTTGGAGGAAAATATTATGGAAATAATAGTTATAAATCTATTTACCTTAAAGATATAGATGAAAAGAAAAAAGGAACATCATATCAATATATTCCTTTAGGTGATGTTATAAATCATTTAGAAAATATTAAATTTGATAGTTTATATAGAGTATTTAGATTAGCAAAATATAATAGTTTTGAACTTCTAATAAAGGCAGGTTTATATAATTTAGCTTTAGAATGTCCAGAAAGATTTAATGAAAATGGAAGTTTTGAAAAAAGATTTGGAGTATGTAAACATTTTTATAAATTTATGCAAAAACATGACATATCATACAACGAATTATTTGTATTAAGATTAACTCAAAAGCCAAATATAGAAATTATAAGAACACTATTAAGAATTTCATATTCTAATTTAGATGATTTAAAGAAGGCAAGTAGTTATATAAATTTAGTAGACTTAGAAAAGTATTCAAAGAAACAGACTAGATTATCAATTCAAAACTATTTAGACTATATAGATAATTTAGAGAGAATGGGAGTACCCCTTACTAAAAAGAAATTATTACCAGAGAATTTTACTATTGCACATAATGAAAGTGTAGAAAAAGTTAAAATTGTTGAGAATGAATTGTTGAATCAAAAAATAATACAAAGATATAAACAATTAGAAAAAAATAAATATAAGAATGACAAATTTATTATTAGACCGGCAAAAAGTTTAAATGATATGAAAGATGAAGCTAAACAACAGCATAATTGCGTATATACAAATTATAGTGAAAAATATGCTAATGGAAAAACAGATATATATTTTTTGAGAAAATTAAAAAAACCAAAAGAATCTTTAGTAACTGTTGAAGTGCTAGATGGAAAAATACGACAAAAATATCAAAAACGAAATACTGCAACTAATAGAAATCAAAATAGTTTTTTGAAACTATGGGAAAAAGATATATTAAATGCAGCATAATAAATAGGAAAGAGAGGAAAATAATATGGCATATATGAAGAAAGAATATAGAGATTTGATAGAAAGAATGAATAAAAAAATGACAATACCAAATGGTTGGTATAAATTTGTAAAGAAAGTAGCCGAAAAACAAAATTTCATTGTGAAGAGTAAAGGGGTATGTACTTGTAAAAATTGTAACAC
>CANPWI010000056.1 GCA_947584125.1 uncultured Clostridia bacterium | reverse complement strand
TTTTATACTACTATGGCATAAAACTTCAATATTTTCTAACATATTTTCCTCCTAACTGATCACTGAAAATACCTTTCCTAGACTATCATTTATTACTAAATCTGCTTTGCTATCATAAGGGGTATTATCTCTGTTTATTAAAACTAAATTTTTCCCTTCAAAATAATTTATTAATCCACTTGCTGGATATACGGTTAAGGATGTCCCTGCTACAATTAGCATATCTGCATTTTTTATTGCACTAATCGAATTCATTATTGTCACATCATCTAATCCTTCCTCATAAAGCACAACATCTGGCTTAATAATTCCACCACAACTACATTTCGGAATATCTTTACTATTGAATACATACTCTGCATCATAAAACTTGTTACATTTCATGCAATAATTTCTTAGTACACTTCCATGTAATTCATATACTTTTTTAGAACCTGCTTTCTGATGCAATCCGTCTATATTTTGTGTTACAACAGCCTTTAATTTACCTTTGCTTTCAAGTTCTGCTAACTTAATATGTGTTATGTTTGGTTCATATTTTAAACTGTTCATTTTATCTTTATAAAATCTATAGAATTCTTCTGTTTTATTCATGAAGAATGTATGGCTAAGTATTTCTTCAGGCGGATATTTATAATGCTGATTATACAGACCATCTTTACTTCTAAAATCTGGAATCCCACTTTCAGTAGAAACTCCTGCTCCTCCAAAGAAGACTATGTTATTGCTTTCATTTATCAATTCTTTAAATTGATCTATTTTATCTTCCATTTTATCTCCTTATTAATTGTTATCTGTTTTAAACAAAAAATATCTTCATGTTTTTATCATGAAGATATTTTATCATTTTTAATATTGTTTGTAAATGTTTTATAATAATATGGTGCACCCAGAGGGATTCGAACCCCCGACCTTCCGGTTCGTAGCCGAACGCTCTATCCAGCTAAGCTATGAGTGCATCGTATATATTATAACGGTTTTTTATCAATTTTTCAATAGAAACTTAAAAAATTTCTATATCTTTTATAGCTGGACCATATATTTGATTTCCTTTTTCATCAAAACGTGAACCGTGACATGGGCAATCCCACGTTTTTTCTAAGTTATTCCATGAAAGTTTACATCCTAAGTGTGCGCATCTTGGTACTTTTTTTCCATTTAATATCAATGATTTAGTGCTTTCTTTTACCATCTCTCCAAGTTCCCATCTATTTTTTATTGGTCTTAATCTTGTTGCAGTAAATATTTCTTCATATTTATTGGTTTTTCCTAAAATTTTTGCTGTTATAATTTTTGCTGCTATATTTGATGTTGTCATTCCCCATTTTTTATATCCTGTTGCTACATATACATCCTTCATTAAATTTGAAAATTCGCCGAATGTATGGGATTTTATCTAGTGTTATAGAGTCTTGCGTATTCCATTTGTATAAAACTTTGCTATCTGAATACATATTTTTTGCGATATTTTCTAAATAGCCATATGCATTTTTTAAATCTATTTTTGCTCCCACTCTATGGTCATTTCCTGCAACTATCAAAAGTTCCTTATCCCCATATTTTGCTGTTCTAAGTGATACTCTCGGCTCTTCTGCATTTATATACATTCCTTCGAATAGTTTTTCTGTTGTTTCCACAGCTATAGCATAAGATGTTTCTTGATACATTTTTATAAAATAGAATCCTGGTACATTTATAATCGGATAATTTGTTGCAATAATTACATATTTTGCCATTACATAGCCTTCGTCTGTATATATTCTATATCCGTTTACATCTTTTTTGATCACGTGAACTCTACTATCTTCGTATATTTCTCCTCCATTTTCTAGTATTACATTTGCTAAACCTTTTAAATATTTTCTTGGATTAAATTCTGCTTGATTTGGAAATTTTATAGCTCCTTGAATATTTTCAAGCTTTGGCTCTATTTTTTCTACAAATTCTGCTTCTCCTCCAAATGATTTTACAGCTTGTACTTCATCTTTTATATTTTTTACCTCTTTTGCAGTTTGTGTAAATACATAGGCATCTTGATATTTAAAATCACATTCTATATTTTCTTGTTTTATAATTTGATCTATATTTTTTATTGCTTCTTGATTTGCGTTATAATACTTTTTTGCGAAGTCTTTTCCATAGTTTTCTGTTAAATATTTATAAAATAAGCCATGCTGAGATGTAATTTTGGCTGTTGTATTTCCTGTTGTTCTATTTGCGAGTTTGTCTCTTTCTAAAATAACTGTTTTAAGCCCTGCTCTTCCTAAGTAGTATGCAGAGCTTATTCCTGTAATTCCTCCACCTATTATGCATACGTCTGCTTTGTATTCCTTTTTTAATTGCTTTTGCTCTTCAAGTATATTTTTTACTGTTTTTTTCCAAATAGATTCCATTTTCTGCCTCCTTTTATAGTAATTTTGCTCTTTTTGGAAAAATTTTATTCAAAAAAAATGTACTTATATTTTACTATAAGTACATTTTTATTTTTATCCTAATACATATCTTTTAATTGCAAATATTCCTAATCCAAATATCATAACAATTAATAAACTAAATTCTATATATATTGTTATCATTTTCTCTCCTGTTTTTACTGCTAATATAGTTATGCTGTTATCAATATCATCTTCTCCATCTTCTTTATTGTCTATAATTGAATCTATATCTGGAAGGCCATATTCATTTCTGTCTTTAGTTATTTCTGCAAAATTTAATTTTTCTCCGAAATTTTCACTTCCATTTTCCCAAGTTAGTATTACTTGTAATTCTGCTGATTCTCCTGGTTGTAGCATTGTATTGCTTAAATAATCTGTCTTTATTACTCCTTTTGATGTTTCTTTCCAATTCCATTCTCTATTATCTTCTTCTATAAACTTTAATCCTTCTGGAATATAATTTGTTATTTCATCTGCATATCCTGCAACTTCACCATCATTTACAATTTTTATTACATACACATATTTTATGATTGCATCATTTATATTTTTTTCTGCTATCTCTAATTTTAGAATATTTTCGTCTCTTGCATTTTGTTCACTATTTCCAGAACTTACTACAGAAGTTTGATTATTTACAGTAACTCTTGCTTCTTTTACCCATTTTAGCAATGATAAGTCAAATATTTTTTTCTTTAACACTACTTTTTCATAATCATCATCATCCTGCATTCCTTTATAAAAGTAATCTTTATCTCCATCTGCATTTTTATTTTCGGCATTTCCTTTATAGTTTTCCATATTATCTTTATTTACATTTGGAGCTGTAGCTGGTTCTGAATCTATATCCTTTTCTTTTTCATTTATTATCTCTTTGTTAGTTTCTGCATTATATTCTTTTGATATCCATGCTACACTTGTTAAAATTTTATCTGAAAGACTATTTGGTTTTAGTATTACTTTACATTTTATACTAACTGTCTCTTCATCTAACTCATTTCCATCATATGCATCTAAGTTATTTTCTGTATTTTTCTTTAGTATTAATCTATTTGTTGCTTTATTGTATTCTTTTACGCTGTAATCTCCTGAAACAACTTCTATAAATTCTAATCCTTCTGGTAATTGGTCTGTTATTTCTGTTGCTCTTCCTTTTTGTTCTCCTTCATTATATATTGTTATGTTATATACTATTTCGTCCCATGTTTCTACTTCTATTGCATCTTTCCTATGTTTGTATGTAGCTGTCGTTCCATCTGTTAAACTTTCTTTGTCTATTTTTGGTACTCTGCTATTTTGTATTTCAGCATTATTTATTTTTGTTATATATTTTCTTAATGCTAAATCAAATTTATACTCTTTTATATTTACTTTAAATTGTTTTGTCTCTGTTTTTAGCTCTTTTTGTACTAGTGTTGCAATTTGTTGGTGATTATTCTCTTTTGCATCTATTAAATTCAAGTCTGGAAAATCACTGTCAACAGATAAGTTTATAGTTAATTCTTTTGTTCCTTCAACTGGAACAGATATATAGAATTTTCCACCTTCTGATAACTTACTTGCATTTACTGTATTTCCTTTATCATCTAAAATAACATAGTTGTCTATTATTTCTTCTCCTGATTTTACTTTCATTTTAATTTTATTATAAGATTCATTATTTTTTGTAATTGTAATTGGTCCTGCAATATAATTTGTGCCTTGAACCTCATAATTTAATGTTTCTGCTCCTTCTATTGTTATAGGTTCGTTTACTACCTTATTTATATCATATTCTGCTACGTTTTCTTTTAAAGGTTCCAAATTTTGAGTTATAATATATCCTTCTGTACCATTTGTTAATTTTATTTTATCCCATACATAGCCATTAGCATATCCTGCATTTCTCTCTATTCTTTCTACAATATCTGCATTTGATATTTTAAATACAACACTTGAATTTGTAGTAGCCTCTTCTCTTACATTAATATTAGTTCCCTTATTGAAAACAGTTGCTACACACATATCATTTGTTCCATCATATGTACTTTCTCTTAAAAATTGCTTTTGTACATATCCTATTGTTCCATCTTCTAGTTTTACTTTATCCCATACATAGCTATTAGCACTAGCTGGTCTATTTTCCAATCTTGTTACTACTGTTCCGTCTTCCAAAGTACGTACTGGATCTGTATTACTAGGTTCAGATCTTAAATTTACAACTTCATCATTTACACTTAATACTGTGCATGTTTGATTTTCAGAAACAATTTGTATAGAATTACTTTCTATAAATCCTACTGTTCCATCTTGAAGTTTAATTTTATCCCATATGCAACCATTAACATATGCTACATCTCTTTTTATTCTTGTAACATTATCATTAGCAGATAATGTTTTCATTATTTCTGCATCTGTGCTAGGCTTTGTTCTTAAATATACCTCTTTTTCTAGATCTTCTTTTACCACACATATATCATTTACTTCATATCCTGAAATAGTTTCAAGTTCTGTAGTATCTAATAAATACTTATATAATGCTTCCATTTGATTTACTCTGTCTTTTCCTTCTTGTGTTTCTACATTATATGCTGATAAAAGTTCATATGTCTCTCCATCTTCTGTGTAACCTATCCAATCTTCTACATTATATAAGTCATATCTACTATCGTTAGGATTTGTATAATGCCATATCAATGCTTGATTTATTGCATCAATATCATTATCTGTAATTGGAGTCTGATATTCTACTGAAAATTTTTGCATTGCTTTATTCAATAATTCTTCCCTATATTCTTCTGATGATTCTCCTGGAATATACATTAAACTTAATAAAGTTATTATTTTATCATATTGCTTACTATTTACTATTTGATAAGCCAATTCATTATGTGCAGAAATTTTATCTCTTTCCTCAACCATATTATATATAGAATCATAAGATCCTATATGAGGTGGATATACGAGTCCAACGCCAGCTTTTAAGCAATATATTTTATGTTGTATTTCCTTTAAAGGACTATCTTCTTCAGCACTTTCAAATTCTTCTAAGATATTAATTTTCTTCTCAGTTTGACTAGGAAGTTTAATTGAATATCCTATATTTTTCCCATTTTCGGTTTTATACTCTGCGCTTCCTACATATAGTATTTCTGCACTAATAGCTAATGTATTCCCCACTGAGCATAATATCAAAAGAATAACCATAAAAGCTGCTACTATTTTTTTCTTAAGTATCATTTTATCTTCCTCCATAATTTTATAATATATTATCTATTTCTAATTTTACAAAAAAACAAAAGAATGTCAATAGCAATTTTTGGCACTTTTCATGGTTAAAAAAAAAGGTCATGTATCCGTTTACGGAATGACCTTTTATCAGTTTACATTATTTTATTACATTTTCATTACATTTTTATTATTTTTTTATTACATTTTCATCAATTTTAATAAAAATACATGGGAATCATATATTTACTACCATACTTGGCTCTATACGACTAGCTACATTTAATTCTATATCATTTTTGCTAATTCCATTATTCATAAGTTCTTGTGTAACACTGCTGTATGCAAGTTCTGGGAAGTTAGTCTCTTTACTTAAGTGTCCTAGCATAACATTTTGCAAACCATATTCTACAAGTTTTGATATTACATTTCCTGCAGCTGCATTTGATAAATGCCCTACTTCACTTGCTATTCTCGTTTTTACACAATATGGATATTCACAAGTTCTTAACACTTCTGGTTCATAGTTTGATTCTAATAAAACAAATTTACTTTGTTTTAAATTATCTATTACCTCTCTTGTTGCAATTCCTAAATCTGTTGCTATACTTATTTTTTTATCTTCATTTTCAATACTAAACCCACATGGATCCATTGCATCATGTGAAGTTGAAAATGGCAATATTTTCAAGTCTCCAATCTCAAATTCTTCGCCAATCTTAAAATAATTTTTATTGTCTATTTTTATTATTGATTTTTCGTTTTCTATGCCATTCCATGTTCCTAAATTTGCATACACTGGTATATTATACTTTTTTGCAAGTGTTCCCACACTTCTTATGTGATCAATATGTTCATGTGTTACTAATATTCCATTTATCTCTTTTATATTTACGTTTATACTGTCCAATGCTGTTTCTATCTTTTTTGCACTTACTCCTGAGTCTATTAATATTTTTGTTTCTTTTCCTTGGACGTATAGGCTGTTTCCAGTACTTCCACTGTACAAGCTACAAAACTTCATTTGTATTCCTCTTTCTTTATTCTTCTACTCTTTTTATTTTTGCACCTAGTTTTATAAATTTTTCTTCTATATTTTCATATCCTCTATCTATGTGTTCTACATTATATATTTGTGTTGTGCCTTCTGCTACAATTCCTGCTATAACAAGTGCAGCACCTGCTCTTAAATCTGTTGCATATACAGGAGCTCCAACTAATTTCTCAACTCCTTCAAAAAATGCAACTTTTCCTTGAGCTGTAATTTTGGCTCCCATCCTATTTAATTCTTCTGTATATTGAAATCTAGAATCCCAAATACTTTCATTTATTACGCTTGTCCCATCTGCTATTGACATTACTACTCCCATTTGTGGTTGAAGGTCTGTTGGAAAACCTGGGTATGGTAAAGTTTTTATATTTACTTTGTTTGGTCTTTTATTGCAAGTAACTCTTAGCCTTTCGCCATCTATATCTTCTACTTCTGCTCCCATTTCTATAATTTTTGCTGTTATTGATTCTAAGTGTTTTGTTATACAATTTTTTATTGTTATATCTCCTTTTGTTGCAACCGCAGCAAGCATAAATGTTCCTGCCTCTATTTGATCTGGAACTATTGAATATGTCTCATCTTTTTTTAGTTCTTTTACTCCTTGAATTCTTATTCTATCAGTTCCAGCTCCCATTATATTCGCACCCATTTTATTTAAAAAGTTTGCTAAGTCTACAATATGTGGTTCTTTTGCAGCATTTTCTATTGTTGTTGTTCCTTCTGCTAAAACTGCTGCAAGCATTGCATTAATTGTTGCCCCAACTGATACAATGTCCATATATATTGAATTTCCTTTTAATTTTTTTGCTTTTACTTCTATTTTTCCTTGTTCTATCTCAACTTTTGCACCGTAATAATTCAAATGCTTTTATATGTTGGTCCATAGGTCTTGCTCCGAGTTTACATCCTCCTGGCATTCCCACAGTTGCACGTCCGCATCTTCCAAGTAATGCTCCTGTAAGATAATATGATGCCCTAAATTTGCTAGTTAAATCTAATGGTGCCTCAACACAATTTATATTTCTTGAATCTATTTCTAAAGTATTTTCAGAAATAGCCTTTATTTTAACTCCTAAAGTTTCTAATATTTTACAATATGTTTTTATATCACTTATATTTGGTACATTTTCTAATGTACATACTCCATTGATTAATATCATTGCAGGAAGTATAGCTACTGCTGCATTCTTTGCACCACTTATTGTTACTTCTCCT
The DNA here is from genome assembly GCA_947584125.1 of uncultured Clostridia bacterium. GTDB lineage: Bacteria > Bacillota > Clostridia > TANB77 > CAG-508 > CANRMR01. The sequence continues at coordinate 1,248 of CANPWI010000056.1, read as the reverse complement.
TTTAACCTAGTTTTCCCGTTCTATTACTATTTTTTCCAATGTGATTCCCCCATCTGCATTTTTATTTACTGTTTTAATATACCACAAATTTCTTTTATTTACAATATCTTTAGTTTACTTTTTCACCTTTTTGTTAATTTCTTCATATATTAATTAAAGAAGATCTTATTTTTATTTAAATGGAGGTTTTTATGGAGACATTAAAACTTGGATCTACCGGTCCAACGGTAGAACTGTTGCAAAGTACTCTTAAAAAAATTGGCTTTTTTTATGGTCAGATTGATGGGATTTTTGGAAATCAAACATATAATGCGGTTTTAGCTTTTCAAAGGATTTTCGGACTTGCAGCTGATCGGTATTGTTGGGCAAAATACATGGAATGCTTTATTTCCATATATGTATGGTTATACATCTTATGTTATAAAGCCGGGTGATACTTTATATAATATTGCAATTCAATTTTCTACAACTGTAAATAGAATTATTTCAGCAAATCCTGAAATTAATCCGAACAATTTAGTAGTAGGCTCTAGTATTATTGTGCCTTTTAGTAATGTTGTTCAGACTAATATCAGTTATACTTATGATATTTTAAAAATGAATATTTCTAGTTTTTCTGTGCTTTATCCATTCTTAGAAATTGGCTCTATTGGCAATTCCGTAATGGGAAAAGATATTCCATATATAAAAATTGGAACAGGAGAAAAGCAAGTTTTTTATAGTGCTGCTATTCATGCAAATGAGTGGATAACGAGCCCTGTTCTTATGAAATTTGTTGAAAGGTTATGCCTTGCTTATGTTAATGATGGGTATATTTTTGGGTATTTAGCAAGAAATATTTTAGCAAATACTTCTATCTATGTTGTTCCTATGTGTAATCCAGATGGTGTTGATTTAGTTACGAACGCTATTTCTAAAGATTCTAAATATTATATAAACGCTGAAAATATTTCTAACGATTATCCTGGAATTCCTTTTCCTTCTGGTTGGAAAACAAATATAGAAGGTGAAAATTTGATTAACTTCCACCTCTATTTTGAAAATTAATGTAGTTTAAACTACATTTTCTTTATTATCTAAAATCTGTTCAATTGGAGTAAAGTCATCTATATTTTCACTAATTGTATTTAATGGTGCAAAATTAAATGTAATAAATACATTTTTGTCTTTATCAATTTCAATTTTATCAACAAGTCTAAATAGATACGATTTATCTATTTCTTTCATTTCTAAAAATTCATTTATTAA